>CAYOIL010000153.1:0-9617 GCA_964403985.1 uncultured Saprospiraceae bacterium | reverse complement strand
TTGTCGATCCTTCTATTGAATTGTCGGCTCTTCTGCTACTAGTACCAGATATATAGATAAAATCACCTACACGCTTTGTATGTGGATAAGAACCAAGAGGTTTTGCTCTATCGGAATGGATTTGATTACTCATGAATTCTTGATTTTAAGTTTTCTATTATTTGGTTTAATTCATTTACAGAAGTAGGGAGACTATAAGTTGGAGAAGATACCAATTCAAGTAATAACTGATCTTGTTGTCTACCAATATTTAAGGCTTGTTCGTAAGAAAGGTCTTCTCTAAATGTAACTAAAGAGTATTTTGAATGATAATTTTCAGTTTCTTGCTCCAACTTCATTTCCAGTTGACGCTTTTTTATGAAAGCTTGGTCATCAACTTTATCCTGCATTTCTATAAAATTATCTAATGCCAGATCTGCTATAGCATCGCAGTTGGCTTTTCTGGCAGTTTGAAATGCTTCGCAAAAGGATTCCCAATCTTTATCTTCAAAGTCATTCATTAATTGATCAAAAACATAGACATCTTCGAACGAAGCATTCATTCCTTGACCATAAAATGGAACGATAGCATGTGCAGCGTCACCGATAAGCAAAACTTTTCCTTTATTATGCCAAGGAAAACATTTTACTGTTCCTAATTTGCCAACTGGGTTGTTATTGTAATCTTTTTGTAATTCTGGAATTAAAGGTTTAAGATCTTTAAAATATGAATTGAAATAAGCATCAATTTCTTGTTTTTCATCAAGTTCATTAAAGCCTGTATTTCCTTCGTAAGGATTGAACATAGTAACTGTAAAACTACCATCCATATTAGGCAAAGCGATAATCATGAACTTTTGTCTTGGCCATATATGTAAGGAATTATGGTCAATTTGATACTTCGATTCTGAACCAGCTGGAATTTCTAATTCTTTATATCCATGTGATAAAAAAGTAGAAGAGCTTTCGAAGCCTTTAATTCTTTTGTCCATTAAACGCCTTACAACTGAACCAGCTCCATCTGCACCTATTATTAGATCGAATGCTTGTTGCACTTTCGTTGATTTATTTTCGTAAAAAACCACACTATTATTGAAATCAATATCATTGACTTTTGTCTCAAAATGTATATGTACATTCTCACTTTCGTCAAGCTTTTCAATCAACAGTTCATTTAAATCGGTTCTAGATATGGAATTTATGTAATCATCTGCCCTCCCGCTATAAGGGGAGAACCGAGTATTTCCTTCTGTATCATGAATCATTCTACCTTTCATAGGAATGCATATTTTCCTAGCTTCTTTAGCCATTCCTAAGTTATCTAATGCTTGTAAACCACGATCAGACAAAGCTAAATTTATAGATCTACCGCTTTCCATATCTTTAGTTCTAGGATCCTGTCTTTTCTCAAAAACAGTAACATTGAACCCTTTATTTGAAAGTGAAATACCTAGAAGAGATCCACATAAACCAGCTCCTACAATTCCTATTGATTTATTATCTTTTATCAATTTAAATTACTTTTAAGTAGTTCATAAAAACGATATACAGCTTCGTAAGAAGTATATAAGGGGACAGGAGAAATTCTAATAACATCAGGTTCTCTCCAGTCTGCAATAACGCCGTCTTTGGAAATGGAATCGAATAATTCCTTGTCTTTGCCTTTAATTTGTATAGACAATTGACTGCCTCTTTTGTTTAAGTCTTTTGGTGTAATTATTGAGATGTTTTTGTTTTCAATTGAATTAACCAAATACTCGCAATAGCTTGTAATTTTTCGGGCTTTTGCCCAAAGGTTTTCCATCCCAGCTTCCATGAATACCTCTAAAGATGCTTTGATGGCGGCCATACTAAGAATTGGAGGATTGCTTAATTGCCATGCTTCTGCACTAGGAATGGGTTCGAAAGAATCTCGCATTTTAAATCGAGTTTCTTTATTATGGCCCCACCATCCAGTAAAACGTTTAATGTCTTTGTTTTTGTGATGTCTTTCATGAATAAATACACCTCCCAATGAACCAGGTCCGCTATTTAAATATTTGTAACTGCACCATACAGCAAAGTCAATACCACTATTATGCAAATCTAAATTTAAATTACCTGCCCCATGAGCACAATCAAATCCTACTTTAGCTCCTACATTGTGAGCTTGAGCACCTATTCTTTTCATGTCAAAAGCTTGACCAGTATAATAGTTTGAATTACCTATCATTACAAGTGCTAATTCATCTCCAGTAGCTTTTATCAATTTCATTAATTCTTCTTCATCTACCAGAGAATCCTTATTGCCGTCGATTTCAATAAGGCATTCATTAGGATCTAAACCATGGAATTTTATTTGAGATTCAACTGCAAATTTATCTGAAGGGAACGCGTCTTTTTCTATGATTATTTTATTTCTTTTGCCTTTTGGATTATAAAATGAAACCATCATAAGATGTAAATTCACAGATAATGTGTTCATAACTATAACTTCAGCTGGTTTTGCTCCAACAACTTTTGCCATTGACTCTGTCAAAAATTCGTGATAAGGCATCCAAGGATTTTTTGCATGAAAATGCCCTTCAACTCCATAAGTTGACCAATCTTCCAATTCTTGATCAAGCGCAGCTTTTACATTTTTTGGCTGTAAGCCCAAAGAATTTCCACATAAGTAGACATACTTCTCTCCGTTTTTTCGGACTGGAAAATGAAATTTATCTTGGAATTTATAAAGAGGATCTTCCAAATCCATTTTTTGGGCGAAAGCCCTTGTATTTTCAAAATTATAATTCAATTAATTGACTTTTTAACTCTTTTAATATGATTAATATTATTTTATTATTCTTGAAATAATAGCAGCTTGTTCTTCAGGTTTTACTAACCAATCAAGAACATTTTCTCGCCATATTTTAGAATGTTCAATTTCATTTATGAAACCCATCGCTAAAGCTTCATCTATTACTTTACCCGGATATGAATCTTTTGTTGTTTCCATCTCACCCAAAGGATAAGGATCGTCAATTCCTGCGATTACTTGTTCGGCTGTTTGCCTATCTAATAGCAATCTAAAGGAATATACATCGTGAACTATCGAATCGAAAAATACATTCGATCGAAAAATATTGGATTCTGGAGGTACTGCATCTTGAAAGAGGTCAGGTCTTCCATGGAAACCTTGTTTTCTTCTACCGATATTAATCTGTCCGTATTGATTACCGTGTGCAAAACACGTACGAGTATTTGGAAAACGATCGGCAAAGTTTAGTGTACTAAAGAAATGATAAGCGTCAGCAGTCTGAGCACACATCCATATTAAATGAAATCTCCAATATTGATTTTCTAACTTGATGAATTTCTCTCCATCATAAGGATGAATTTGTACAGCTAATCCCAATGAATCAATGTATTCGAATAATGGAATTGTATCAATATTATATATACTTTTCCATTGCTTATCATTATCAAGATAATGAGTAGGCAAACAGACAAGTTTCAAGCCAAGTTCATTCACACATCGATCAATTTCTTTAATCGCCTGATCAATAAAGTTGGCTTGAACTACGAAACCACAGGTAAAGTACTTGCCGTTTTCATGCTGTACAGAAGCGTTAAAATCATTTTGGAATCTTATGACATCATTGGTGACATCTTTTTGCATTCCATTACAATATAGTTGTGATAAGTTAAGAATTACCTCATGATTTATTTTATTTTTATTAAGCCATTCTATTTTGTGCTCAAGAAAAAAACTATCATCTGTAATTGGTCTTTTCCATTCACCTTGATGCATAAATAGACCATCATCACTGACCCAAAAGATCTTCTTTTCTTTCATGAAAAGAGGAATATCTTGTGGTCTAGGAATTAAATGTCCATGCCCATCTATTTTTATATCAGGTAGATCCATTAGTTCGGCTTAGCCAATACAGTTCCGCAATTAGGACATTTTCTATTGTCCTCCGATGCATAAAATTTTTCAAATATATTTTTTAAATCATCTTCTATGTTGTCCATTGTGAAACTGTCTTCATGTACTTTTTCATTACAATTTTCACAATGCCATACAAGTCCATCTTTCATATCGACTGGTCTTTTTTGTTCTATTACTAAACCAATTGTATTGGCTGGTCTCCGAGGAGAATGAGGGATTCCTGGAGGTAATAAATATATATCTCCTTCTTTAATCACAATGTCTTTATGCTCTCCTTCGTCAATTACTTTAAGAGTGATATCTCCTTCAACTTGATAAAAGAATTCAGGTGTTTGATTGATATGGTAATCTTTCCTAGAATTAGGCCCTCCAACAACCATTGCAATGAAGTCCCCATCCTGCCAAACCATTTTATTGCCTACAGGAGGTTTTAATAAGTGACGATTATTTTCTATCCATTCTTTAAAATTAATTACTGGCAATAGTTTTGACATTTCTTGCTTTTTTTATTGACTAATACATGTGTTTTTTACTTCGGTAAAGAATCTCAATGCATCCATACCACCTTCTCTTCCTACTCCACTATTTTTTACACCTCCAAAAGGTGTTCGTAAATCTCTTTTTAACCAACAATTAACCCATACTATTCCTGCGTGGATTTTACGACTAACTTTGATCGCTTTTGAAGAGTCTTTTGTCCAGATTGTGGCAGATAAACCATAGCTTGTAGCATTTGCTTTTAATATGGCCTCCTCTTCAGTAGAAAAAGTATCAATAGTAACAACAGGTCCAAAAATCTCTTCTTGATTTGTTCTACATTGTTGATTCAAATTTACAATAACTGTTGGCTCAATATAGAATCCATTTTTATATGCTCCATCCATTTGTATTGCATTTCCTCCACAAAGTATTTTTCCTCCTTCTTCTTTCGCAATATTTATATGTTTGAGGATTTTGTTGTAATGCTCTTCACTTACTATTGCACCTACTTTACTATCGTCTTGTGTAGGAGGTGCTACTTTTAAAGCCTTGGTTTTTAAAACAAAAGCTTCTACAAATTTTTCTGCTAATGATTCTTCTACAAGTATACGAGATCCACAAAGGCAAATTTGACCTTGATTACTAAAAGACGAGTGGATTGTTGTTGATAACATTTTATCAAAATCACAATCAGCAAAAATCACGTTTGGATTTTTACCACCCATTTCTAATGATACTTTTTTAAATTCTCCTGCAATAGATTGGGAAATGATTTGGCCTGTTTTTGTACTGCCAGTAAAAGAAACAGCTTTTACTAATTTGTTTTTTACTAACTCCTCTCCTACCTCACTCCCTATTCCGTGGACAATATTTAATACGCCTTTGGGGAAACCCGCTTCTTGAAATAGTTTAGAAAAAAGAAAAGAAGTATAAGGAGTTACTTCACTAGGTTTTGCTACAATAGTGTTTCCTGTAGCTAAAGCAGGTGCTATTTTCCAAGTAAATAAATACAAAGGTAAATTCCAAGGAGAAATGCATGTTACAACTCCCAGAGATTCATGACTTGTAAAATTTACACTACCATCATCCATTATGAAACTTTCTCCGTTAAATTGAGTTATCGCATGTGCAAAATATCTGATATTAGCAGCAGCTCTTGGGATATCTATTCTTTTTGAAAGCTTTACTGGTTTTCCATTATCCAATGATTCTGCAGTAGCTAATTGATCAGCATTTGCATCAATTAAGTCTGCTAGCTTTAACATTAATTCAGCTCGCTTACTAATTGATGTATTATTCCACAAATCATAGGCATCATGAGCTGATTCTATTGCAGCTTTTACATCTTGCGAATCACTAAAGGTAAGATTAGCGTACTTTTCTCCTTTAGAAGGATCAATCACATCCATTTTCTTTCCAGATATACTATCTGTCCATTTACCGTTAATATAATTTTTAATTTCGATCATGTCTAAATCGCTTCAATTTGGATAGAAGAAAGGTTCTCGCCTTGCCATATATAAGTTGAACCTCTTTCCATATATTGAGCGGCAGTAGCAGCGCCAGCAAGTATTATATCACCTTTTTTATGTGCATGTCCATATTTTGCAGATATACGAACTGATTCAACAAATGAATTCCATGGATTACCTAAAATATTCTCGCTATTTCCTTCTTGGATAGCCTGTCCATCTTTGACTAATTTTAAGGAAATAGAAGATATATCTGTGTTTTTATCTTGCCATTCTCCAAGTATAAATCCAGCAGAACTGCAATTATCTGCAATTACATCTTCTAAGCTGAATTTGAAATTTTGATACCTACTATCAATAATTTCTAGAGCAGAAGCAACAGACTCAACATAATCAAGCATCGTGTTTTCAGAAAATTCCTCATCAATATCTTTCTTTAATAAAAAAGCTATTTCGGGCTCTATTCTTGGATGTATAAATCTATCTAATGCTATCTTACCTCCATTCTTATACTCCATGTCACTTGTAAGCATTCCCCAAATAAGATCACTTACTCCCATTTGCTTCATTTTAGCTTTACTAGTAAATCCCATTTTCACACCAGAAAACTTACTTCCTTTGATCATACGTTTACTAACTAAAATACTTTGAATTGCATATGCCTCTTCTAGGCTTATAGCTCTTCTTTTACTTACTTGTTCTATAGACGTTTTATTAGCCTGCGCAACATCAAGTGATTCAGCTATTTTATTAAGATTCATAAGATGATTGTTTAAAAGTGAAAATTATAAAAAATAAGCATAGAAAAGGGTATAAAGTAAAATTGAATAAGCTGTTTTTATAGATACCTAAAAACAACAATATGCGATTTGATAATATTAAAATCACTTATTATATACTATCAATTTCAAGTGAAATGAAATTATTTTATTTATTCGAAATAACTTATTTAAGTTAATGCCTCGAATCTATTTTTGAAAGTTTGGATTTCTTCAATTGTATTGAAGTAATGAGGCGAAAATCTTATTGCCCAATCAAACCCTTTTTTATCCATATCAATAAAAGCACTTTCTTTCATTGCCAGACTATAAATTACACCGCACTTATCTACTAATTCAATGGTTTTATTGCGGCTCATGTCTTTATATTTCCATGTAATAATACAACAGTTATTTCGATTAGAATCCATGATCTCGACCCCATTCATGTTCTTAAGAGTATCACGATAATGGTTTTGTAAGTCATCATTATAGCTCGAAATATTATCTATTCCTAATGAGTTAATTTCCTTAATAGCTTGGGTTAAACCCAAAAGATTACTATAATTTTTCTCCCACATTTCCCATCTTTTAGCATTCTTGTGAAATTCATAAGATGATTTCCCTGTCCAGTTTGCTCCTGCTAAATCGATACAAATCGGCGCTTTATTGCTATTTACAAATCTATCACTGACGTATAGAAAACCAGTTCCTCTAGGTGCTCTTAAATACTTTCTACCTGTTGCTGAAAGAAAATCGCATTTTATTTCTGATACATCGACTTTTATATGTCCCAATGATTGGCAAGCATCAAGTAAATAAATACACTGGTGTTTTTCACAAATATCTCCGGTAGTTATTGCATCTTGAACAACTCCAGTATTCGTAGGAATGTGTGTCAAAACTAAAGCTTTTGGCTTGTAAGCCTTCATTGCCGATTCCAATTTATTCATGTCAATAAGGCCATATTCATCAGAGTCCACATACTTAATTTCAAGGCCAAATGTATCTTTTAGTCTTATTAAAGAAAGTACATTAGAGACATATTCCAAATTACTTGTAAGAATTACATCTCCTTTTTGCCAATCAATGGAATATAACGCTTGTGACATAGCCAAAGTTGCTGATTGTGAAAAGGCAATGTTTTTGGGTTTAGTATTTAATAGAATGGCTGTTTCAGCATAAAATTCTTCGAATCTTTCATGTTCTTCTGCCATTAATTTATAACCACCAATTTGTGATTCTCTTTTGATGAAATCAATAATAACTTCTATAGATTTATCCGATGGTAAAGACGAGCCAGCGGAATTGAAAAACAAGTTTTTTTCAATGGAAGTACATTGTGAGCGAATAGCAGCAATAGGGAAGTTTGACATTATTATTTATATGTTTCAATAAATTCAATGACTTTATCTGTAAAAAGTTGCGTTTCATTATCCATAGGAGAATGACCACTTTGCAAAAATAAAAAGAATTCTTTCTCTTCAATTTCTATTTCATCAAAAGCTTGCCTTCCTAATTCAGGAGCAACTACCATATCATAGGCACCCCATAAAAGTAAAGTAGGAGTAGTTATGTTTTTTAGTTGACTAGTAAGGTCCACAGAAAATAAATCATTAGCAAAAAGATTACCATTCGTTGCTGAACCTGATGTCAAGCTTGTTAGGTAATTATTTACGAAATATTGATATTTCAGGTAGTCTAAAAGATTTTCTGCATCTCCCGTTAATGTGATTCCATCAGTTAACAACTGAGCCTCTACCTCAAACGCTAATGCATTAGTTACAGAAAAGTTATCTAATGTTACTTCGTTGATGTTAACATCTTCCAGTCTTTCTTGAAAAGATAAATAAGTAGAAGTGCTTATTTGATTAACAATCATATCAGTGCAAATAGAATCAATATGTTCATGTCCTTGAATATATGCTTGTGGAAAACTGTGAGCACCAGCAACTTCAATCCATCCTTTAAATTCTTGAGAAAATAAATCATTAATCATAACAGAAGTACCTAAAAGACCACCCCAACTATGTCCCATAAGAAATAGGTTTATATCTTGACCATATTTTTCTCTTAAAGTTAATGCTAGTGAATATACATCTTCAGTCATCAGCTCTAATGAATTTACAGGAGCATTTGCTGAAGACTGACTCATCCCTTGTCCTCTTTGATCGGTATAAACAACTGCATAGTCATTCTCGAGTCTATCTGAAAATTCACCTAATTTATATTCTAATCCATTTCCACCAGGTCCTCCGTGTAAAATTATTAGAAAGGTTTCGCTATTGGTATTGCCATAGATATATGCTGGAATACTTGCACCTTCTCGTACAACGTGAATTAGATCGACTGTATCGTTTGGGTCATTTCTTTGACAAGAAATAAAGCAAATAATAGATAAAAATAATATGATATACCTCATCTAAAAAGTTTTACCAATGGAGAATGAAAAAGAAGGAAGGACTATTGTATTATATGGAAATAAGAAGAATAAATTACCCCTAAAGTAAGTGCTACGATCAGTTGTTTTACTTTTGGTTCTAGCTCCCAAATAAAAATTACCTAATCCATAGATATGCGCGTTTAGCGGTCTTTTTTTAATTTCGAAGTCATCAGAAACAATATAATTATCTGTAGTGAAATTGGTTTGAAAGCCAGCACCTAAACCATAATCAATATATAGATTGCCAATCAGTAACAAATCGTATTCTAAATTATAATAATTTTGAAAACCTACATGTGAGAAAGGATCCCAGTAAAGACTTGCATTTGCTGAAACTTCGAAGTCAGAGCTTCTGGGTGCAGCAATTCCTAAGATAGGTGTAGCTGAATTTGCTGTTTTGCTCATTTTGTAAGAAATCCCTGGATTTATGAATCCGTAAGCATCAATCGAAATACTATGTTTTAAGTCATTATCATATTGACCATGCAATGAAAAAGTAAGGATAAGTAAAATTAAAATGCTTAGGAACCTCATAAACTGTTGTTAAATGCAAAGATATTCAAAATTAAAAG
>CAYOIL010000152.1:0-9709 GCA_964403985.1 uncultured Saprospiraceae bacterium | reverse complement strand
CAATTCGATATGGGTGGAATTATGCTAAATTACTTACCGAAGGACCTTCCAAAGATGCCATTGTAAAAACGCCAATGATACGGGGGATGGAAGAAGGAAAGTGTGTGCGAATCGAGGAATTAACTAGAATTCCAGCTGATGTTCAAGATACTCTTATTACTGTTCTTTCGGAGAAAATGATGCCTGTTCCTGAATTAAATGTTTTTTATCAAGCAGTTAAAGGATTCAATGTTATAGCAACGGCAAATAATAGAGATAAAGGAGTAAATGAACTTTCTTCTGCACTTAAAAGGAGATTTAATACGGTCATTCTGCCTACTCCTAAAACTGCTCAAGAAGAAATTCATATTGTCCATACCCGAGTTAGTTCTCAGTTGAAAGCCATGGAACTACCCGCTCAATTACCAATCAAAGAAGAAATCGGCAGAATAGTACAAATCTTTAGAGAATTGCGACACGGTGTGACAGAAGATGGAAAGACTAAAGTGAAATCTCCTACTAGCACAATGAGTACAGCTGAAGTAATTAGTGTAGTAAATAGTGGACTTTCTTTAGCAGCTCATTTTGGAGATGGTAAAGTTTCGGCACAAGATATTGCCTCCGGAATAATTGGAGCAGTTGTAAAAGACCCGGTTCAAGACGAAGTTATATGGCAAGAATATCTAGAAAATATCATGAAACAACGTGCCGACTATAGAGATATTTATAGAGCATGTAAAGAACAATAACACCGTAAATTGCAAAAAAATGGAACTGAAACAAACGCAAAAGGATAGAATTATTTGGGAGGCACAACAGTATCTTAACAGAGCGACTCAATTAGTTGATACTGAATCTAATGAACTTATCGAGAAGTTTAGAGATATGCTTTTGGGTTTAACCCAAATAGATCCCAATATACTTTCCAAAGAAAATTTACTTTACCATAACAGTTTCGCTTATTTTGTTTCTTCAAGTCTTGGTCAAATTGCTCAAACTATAGATTTCAAGCACCCGTTTATTCAAAAAATTGTTGAAAAACCATTTGATGTAAAGCAAATGGATCGATTTTATGTCATCTCTAGACTAGTTGCTGCCGATCCAAGCCATACTTTTTTTAAGCAACTCGTTTCAAATGGTTGTGATGAGAGAGAATTGATCCTCAAGGTATATGCTAGCTTTCCTCTTGCAGCTAGAAATGAAAATGGAGTGTATCAAACAACACCGATAGGGGGTTTAGTGAAAGATAAACTAGAGGATAAATCGGCATTATTCGGATTAAAAAAAGTACCTGGACTTTATAAGGATTTAATCGATAGATTAAAACGAAATAATTATTCTGATTTCCCAAGAGCAACCACCTTAGCTGCCTATCTACATAACATAAATCCTACCTACGTACTAAATGAATTAGAGGTATTTATAACAAAAAGTGGATATCATGAAATACAAATAAATATACCATTAATAAAGTATTTACTTGAGCTTGATTCGGAGCAATATCTGAATGAGATAGATAGAGCTTTGGAAAGTAAAAGTTTATCTAATGAAAACATGTATGTTGTAAAAGCCCTTTTTCATGAAGTTGATAAAAGTAGGTTTCATGAAGATATCCTAAGGTATGGGGCTTCTTATTTACAACCTTTGTATGGAAACCAAAAAAGATATTTTTATGATAGAAGTATTCAAAAAGGTGTACGTATTTTAGATCATTACTTTGGTTTTCTTTTCGATAATTATCCTGAAGAATTTAAAACGGAGCTAGAACAATTTATTGAATCTACTGCTCACTTTCCACCGCATGTTTCGGCATTTATGGATGAGAAACTGGGGGAAGAATCTATAGTTTATTTATCTAAAGCTTTTCAAAGTAAAAAGGAATATTTAGTTGGATCTTCCGCTGAGCATATACTTTCATTGCTAAAAAAATATGATTGTGAAGCGTACTTTGAATCAATCTTAAACTATACCGTTCAGTTTACTGGCAAAAAAGAAAAAAGAATATTCTGTGAATACTTAGCTAGCTATGATTCCAATGCTCAAAGAGGAATCGATCTATTAAAAGGTAAGAAAATCCAAGAAAGGATTGTTGGAGCCCTTTTACTTAGCAACATCCCGGAAGAAAAACAAGCCAACGAAATATTCGATATTCTTAATCAAGCCATCGATACAGAATCAAATGACGAGACGAGAAATGTGATGTTGGAGTCAGTTCAGGAAAAGAGATTTAGTGAAGAATTAACTAAAAAGCAGACCATAGAAATGGTCGCTCTTGCTGAAAAAAGGAAAAAACTCAATAAGTGGAATTATAAGTGGCTAGAAGAAGATAAATTACCAAGTCTGTATTGGAAAGATGGGACTAAATGTGAGCAGAATGTAACTCGATTCTTATTGTACAGAATGAAGTTGTGTAAGGGAATGCAATCTGATATAGAAGCGCGTGAATTGTTACGACAGATTGATAAGCCCAAAGCTGAAAAGTTAGCAGAATACTTTATTCAAGCATTTGCAGACAGTAATTCTGATACTAAACTGAAGTATTATTTGACATTGGGAGGATTGCTAGGAAATGATAAGATTCTAAATAAATTACATAGTCTTTTTAGATCTAGTATTGCAAATAAAAGGAGCAAGATGGCTGAGTATGTGCTTGGTGCGATTGCTATGGTAGGAAGTAATAAAGCTCTTAGGGTATTGGAACTTATATCGAGAAAATACGCCAATAAGAAACCAAAATTAAGTGGTGTTGCTATTCAAGCGCTTGATGCTTCAGCCAATGAATTAGGAATAACAAAAGACCAATTAGCTGATCGAATTATTCCAAATTTTGAATTTACAGGGACGTTTAAAGAATTTGATGTAAGTGGAGAAACATATAGAGCGTATGTAAATAAGGAATTCAAACTGATTTATGTAAACGAGAATAATAAAAGTAGAAAGTCCGTTCCTCCGGGTGCAGCACCTGAAGTTAAAAAGGAATTCAAAGCAATCGAAAAAGATATAAGAGATATTGTCAAAACACAAAAAGATAGATTGCAAGGATATATGGTTCAAGGAAGACGATGGAAAGGTGACGAATGGAAGGAATTCCTGTTTAATAATCCTATTATGTTTGTATATGTTACACAGTTGATTTGGATTAAAATAGACCCAAAGTCGGGAGAATTCCATGAAGTATTTTATTGCGACGAAGATGCTGAAATTTTTAATTTTGAAGATGAAGAAGTAGAAATTGCTGATGATGATACCTTGTGCATCTTACATCCTTGTTACCTCTCAAAAGAAAACTTGCAAGCATGGAAAGACAAAGTATTTGAGTACGATATAAAAACCATTTTTCCTATTGTTGATCGAAAGATTTATTCGAAACTACCCGAAGAATTAGAATCCAATCGTTCCTTAAGATTTAGTAATCAAGATATCCCCAAAGGGGCAGATTTTGCTGGCCAACAAATGGTAAAAAAAGGCTATTACAAAACAACAGGAGATGGAGGCTATTTGGAATTCTCAAAATTCATTTCGTCACCTTATATCAAAGTGATTCCAAATATCGAAGGGCCTGCTGCATGGTATCAAAATAATACTGCAAGTGCAAAAGTTCACGATATCGTTTTCATAGGTAACAACTGGAAGGAAAAGATTAAAATAAAAGATGTTCCAGATGCTTTTTATAGTGAAGTGATGGCTGACATTGATTCTTTAATACAAGCACAAGCATGATTCATATTTTAGGCATACGGCATCATGGGGTAGGATCAGCAAAAATGGTCCTTAAGCGACTTCAAGAAATTGAAGCCGATATCGTCTTGGTTGAAGGGCCACCTGAAATTGATGACTTATTGAAATATGTGAATCATCCAGACCTTAAACCGCCTGTAGCTCTTATGCTTTATGACGAAAAAAATACGCAACGCAGTTCATTTTATCCCTTTTCCAACTTCTCACCTGAATGGGTTGCAGCTAAATATGCATTGGATAATAACATTCCAGTAAAAGCAATCGACTTACCCTCAGGAATATCTTTGAATACTATATTCAAGAAAGGTGAAAAGCCAAGTGTAATAAAAACTGAGAAAGAGGCTGTTCCTAGTGTAGGTGAAATAGCTAAAGAAGCAGTTGTTGAAGAACAATTACCGCCAATTGATCCACTTTCTTATCTAGCAAAAATTGCAGGATATGAGGACAGTGAATCTTGGTGGGAAGCTCAATTTGAAATGAATGTTTCCGATTCCCCATCCGATTATTTCGAAGCGATTATGCATGCCATGCAATCTCTACGTGAAGCAGGAATGACTTCATCTCTAGACGCGGAGAATATTTATCGTGAAGCCTATATGCGAAATATTATTCGACAAGTACAAGCAGATATGTATTCGAATATAGTGGTGGTTTGTGGTGCATGGCACGCTCCAGCTCTATTGGATATTGAAAGTCACGATAAAGAAGATGTAAAACTTCTGAAAAAGTTACCAAAAAGAAAGGCTAAAATCAATGCAAGTTGGATTCCTTGGACGAATGATAGATTATCTATGTTTAGTGGTTATGGTGCAGGAATTCAAAGTCCGGGTTGGTATGAACATTATTGGAACCATCCAAAAGATACTCATATTACTTGGTTGACAAAAGTAGCTGAACTATTCAGAGAAAAAGGTCAAGACATCTCTGCAGCCCATGTCATAGAGACCTATAGATTGGCGATATCATTATGTCAACTAAGAGGGAAATCAATGATTCACTTGGCGGAGTTAAATGAAGCTATTCTCACCGTAATGTGTATGGGGGATGGTATTCTAGTTGAGTTGATAAAAAAGGAATTGATAGTAGGTTCTAGGATTGGAGAAATTCCCGAAGATATACCAAAAGTTCCTTTACAACTTGACTTTGAAAAATGTGCAAAGTCACTCAGACTAAAACTTTCTGCTACTCCGAAAGATGTTTCTTTAGATTTAAGAAAAGACTTTGATTTACAGAAAAGTGCTTTCTTGCATCGTTTAAACATCCTAGGGATTTCATGGGGAAAACCAATTAAAGTAAGAACCAAAGGAACATTTAAAGAAGTGTGGCGATTGGTATGGTCTCCTGAAATGATGCTAGACATTGTAGACAAAGCTTATCTAGGAAATACTATTGAAGAATCAGCTGAACGCTTTATTTTAGAAAAATGTCGAACGGAAAAGACCTTTGCTGTTCTTGTTGATTTATTGACTAAAGTAATGGAAGCCGGACTTGACTCGAGTGTCCAGCAGATCTTGACAAGAATTGACGACTTATCTACCATCTCTAGTGATATCCAAGATATTATGGAATCCCTTCCCAATCTTATCAATATCAAGCGCTATGGAGATGTTCGGAAGTCGGATTTCAATATTTTAAATGTTATTGTTGATCGCTTGACAACGAAAGTTTGTATACATCTTCCATTGACATGTTATGGTCTAGATGAAGAGACTGGAAATCTGGTCTTTCAGTTGATATCGAATTTAAACGGGGCTTTGAAGATTAACGAAGATAAGACTAAGTTAAATGATTGGTTTATCTCTTTAGCAAAAGTTCTCAAAACCGATGGTGTTCAAAAAGTGATACAAGGATGTGTGACGAGATTGTTATTGGATTCAGAGCAGATATCAGAAGAAGAAGCTTTCACTGAGATCAGACTGGCCTTGTCACTTGCTAATGATCCTAAAGAAGTGGCAAGTTGGGTAGAAGGATTTTTAAGAGGAAGCGGAATGATATTGATATATGATAATCGATTGTGGAATTTACTATACGAGTGGGTAAGTGGACTAGAAAAAGATCTATTTTTAGAACTTTTGCCATTTATTAGACGTGCTTTTTCAAAATTTGAAAATGGAGAAAGAAAGAGGATAGGGGAGAAGGCAAAGAAAGGTTTAATTACAACAGTTGAAGTAAAAGAAACGCTATTGGAATTGAATCATGAAGAAGCTGCAACTATATTACCAACCTTGAAATACCTGATGGGACATGGAAGATAAGATGGACGATTTAACAAGATGGAGATTAATCCTAGGTTCTGATGAGGCAGATGGGACGGGACTTACTTTGAGTTCTGAATTGTCTCATATAGATGAAGCATTAACCGCTTTATACGATCATGAAGAAGGAAGGGAATTTGGATATGATAATTCGCCCTCAGCTGGAGGAAAAGGTACGAATCCTTCCATATCTAGATGGCTAGGAGATATTAGAAAGTATTTTCCAGTTTCCGTTGTAGAGGTTATGCAGCAAGACGCCATGAAATATCCAGACTTAAGAGACCGTATGATTTTTGAGCCAGAGATTTTGGAGAAAGCCACACCTGATGTACAATTAGTTGCCACCTTATTGGAATTAAAGAAACTTATTCCTTCCAAAACCAAAGAAACTGCCCGAATTGTGGTTCAAAAAGTGGTAGATCAACTACTTCAAAAACTAGAACAAAAAACAACAGAGTCAATTCGAGGAGCAATTAGTAAAAGTGCCAGAAGAAGACGTCCTAAGCAAAATGAGATCAATTGGCATGCAACAATTCTTAAAAATCTAAAGCATTATCAAGCAGATTATAAGTCAATCGTACCTGAAACGTTGATAGGATATGGACGCAAAAGCCGACGATCACTGAAGGATATCATTTTATGTTTGGATCAAAGTGGATCTATGGGGCAGTCCGTAGTTTATAGTGGGATTTTTGGTTCAGTAATGGCTTCTTTGCCGACAGTGAAAACCAAAATGGTGGTATTTGATACAGAAGTTGCTGACTTAACAGAAGATTTAGAAGATCCAGTGGATTTATTGTTTGGTGTTCAGTTGGGAGGAGGAACAGATATCAATAAAGCGCTAGGATATTGCCAAAAATTGGTTTCAAAGCCGGATGATACCATTCTTGTTTTGATTACAGATTTATATGAAGGTGGTAATGTGCAGCAGATGATGCAACGAACTAGGGAATTAGTAGACAGTGGAGTTACCATAATTTGTTTGCTTGCATTGGACGATAAAGGAAGTCCGAGTTATGATAAGAGAAATGCCAAGGAATTGAATGACATGGGGATTCCTGTTTTCGCTTGTAGCCCAGATATATTTCCTGATCTTATGGCTGCTGCCATTCAAAAACAAGATATTGGTCAATGGTTAGGAGATAGAGGGATAGTGGAGAAAAAGGGGTAGTTTAAAAATATTTAAGATGGAAAAAGCACTTCAAACAATGATTGATAATATGCCGGAAAAGACAGGAAAGTCTTTGGAAGAATGGAAGGTGATTTTGAAAGAAAAAGGATTCACAAAGCATTCGGAAGGGGTGAAATATTTAAAGTCGGAACATGCGGTAACTCATGGATTTGCCAATACCATAGTTAGCTTAAGTAAAGAAGAACCGAAAGAAGAAATTGATTTAGTAGCAAATCAATACAAAGGTAAAGAGGTTTTATTACCCATTTATGAGGCATTGATTACTTATGTGAATACTTTGGGTGAGGATATAAAGATTACGCCGAAGAAAGGAGCTGTAAGCGTTATTCGAAAACGTCAATTTATATTAATAAAACCAGCTACGAAAACGAGAATAGATTTGGGGTTTAAGTTAAAAGATAAAGCAGAAGGGGAGCGCTTGGGAGGCAGTGGTCCATTTGGGACAATGTGTACACATAGGGTGAAGTTGAGCGATGTAAGCGAGGTGGATGAAGAGTTGAAAGCTTGGGTGAAAGAGGCGTATGAAAGGTCTGTTTAATTTTTTTTGGGTTAAACCCAAAAATAGGAGGCTAAGAAATGCCTAATTGAAGTTTTACTAAGATAATAAACTACAATCTAATTACTTTGTATTGCTAAAAGCACGAACTAGAGTTACACTATCATCTTTAATTTCGAATTCCCAATACTTTCCATACATGCAACCAGCAGGGCAATCCCCCCAACTAATATTGATTTTACAAATTAATTTGTTTTCAATTGTTTCAATGGTTAAGTCATCACCACCTCCAAGCACATATCCTCCCTTATAATCAACGAGATCTATAACCTTTAATTCCTCCATTTTTTGACTTAAGCCATAATAGTTATAATACTCATTTGTCATGATTTTATAAATCATACCTCTTTCTAGTTCGAAAAATGGCTGAAGAGAGTGTAAGCTATATTCGGCAATAAATGACTTTAGTTCTTGGGGTATCGCACTGGAATCGACCTGGTTATTGTATTTTAATTTGAGATTTTCTCCATTCATTGTAAAATAGAAAGATGCATTTCCAACATTACCTCTAGGACGTATATTTCGTAAATGAGCAAGTGAATCAGAATTAGCAAGAAAGGAATTCATTAACCTGAGTTGATGCTTTATTTTATTTAATTCAATTGTATCTATAATGGGATTATTATAATTGGGGTGCAGTGTATCAGTTCCAAGCATTGCTAAATAGAGAATAATAGCTGACTCTTCAAAAAGCTGCTCTTTGGAAGGATATAAGCTTCTTTCTTGCGAAAAAACAGTAGCTGTATTGGAGAGTAAAAATAAAGATAGAACAACTTTTACAATGTATTTAGTCATGACTAAGGTGTTAATTTAGTTAAAGATAGTTAAGATTGATTCTTTCTCCAAAACAAATTCCATTGTGCTTGTGGTATTGTAAAAAGACTATTTGCAAAAACGGACAAATCTCTCCCTTTGGAGGGATTTTTAATGAATAATTAATAATGTGCAATGAGTAATACTCGTGTTGATGACAAAATAATTCGAGTTTTTTAGTTATTGGTTTCGATGGTTTCCACAATTTTACCCCCTTATTTGTTACAATAAATGTAACAATTTGACTCGTATTTGTTACAAAGTATTATGCAATTTGCCCCGTATTTGTTACAAAAAATGTCATAAATTGCCCCTTATTTGTTACAAAATGTGGTGATTTAACAACTAAATCATTAAATTCTTTTATTCTAAAACAACCAATATCGACAGTAATTGTAAAGCTGTAATTTGCAGTTTCACCTTCAATCTCTCTTACCA
Organism: uncultured Saprospiraceae bacterium; assembly: GCA_964403985.1. Classification (GTDB taxonomy): domain Bacteria; phylum Bacteroidota; class Bacteroidia; order Chitinophagales; family Saprospiraceae; genus JAHDFB01. The sequence continues at coordinate 738 of CAYOIL010000152.1, read as the reverse complement.
ATAAATCTAATACTCGTATCCCTCCTAAATAAATAATGTTAGGAGACCCTGTCCCGCCAATTCTTAATTTTTCTATGAGATTGAATCTTCCGCCAAATTCTTTTAGTTGAGCTTTGTTTAACTCTCCATTTTTATTTACCGCTAGATGTCGTATAACCTTCACCTCAGATCTCTCTCTCCTCTACATCATCCATCCTCAATATAGATGGCACTTCCAAACTTGCATTTTCATTCAAAGTAAGAACTAACTTTCCATTTTTGACCTCAGCATTTCTGCATACAGACATTGATCCATTAATAGGATCACTTTTATGTCCACCAACAAAATAATTAGAATCTATTTCTCCATCTTTATAAACTAGAACTCTTGTTTCGTAAGCCAAAGCTTCATCGTCTTTGTCGGTTCTGCAATTTATTCCTATTGTATAAAACAATAGACTAGCATCATTCGCTTTCATTTTTCCTATAGCCCTGAATTCAACATCTTCACTAGTTACTTTTCTTTTCATCCCTAACTTAGGTACGCTAGAAATCTTGTAAAGTCGATGTTCTGATGCTACTTCTGTAGGAATCTTATTTCCTTTAAAAAAATCTTCGCTTGCACCTTTCTCTTCATGACAGTTTTCATAAAGTTCAAATGGTAGGTCTGGAAAATAACTAACTAAAGGATTTAATTTCATTTCAGAATTCGTATTGGTTTGTTTTGGTTGATTTTTTACTTGACTAACATTTATAACT
>CAYOIL010000151.1:0-9789 GCA_964403985.1 uncultured Saprospiraceae bacterium | reverse complement strand
ATTCAAGGCAACGTGTTCACGACGGACGCAGACGACTTTACCGAAGCCGTCGGGCCTCAAATTGTCAACTACCTGCAACGCGAAGTTAGCGAGCAAGACGTGGAACTGGTGTCGCCCAACAGCCGCAACGGCATCGAATTAAGCGGAGCGGCGGGCTAATGCGTTTTATTTTCACCGCAAAAGACAACGGCGCCCTGGCGGCAACGCATGTCGATGGCGACCAGTTCGAATTCGTGGTCGGTGCTCGCCAATTCACGCGGCAGCAGCGCATCCGCAAAAAGGTGGTGCGCGCTGTGGACGGCACCGAACGGCACCAGTTGGAAAACATCGAACGCCTGTGGAACGTCACCACCGCGCGCATACAAGCCGGCACGCAGCAAGATGAGTTTCTGTCTATGGTTGATTCGGTCAGCGCTGGCGAGCTGTTCACGTGGGACCGCAACAGCACTTCGCCTGGGGCCAGCGTCACGCCGTTGATTGTGCTCCTGAACTCCACGTCTATTCGCGAACAGCGCATCATGCGAACGAACTATTTCCGCTACTCGCTGACGCTCAAGCAAGCATGAGAATCTACAACGGCGCCTATGGCGCGTTGAACGAATCGACGACCACGCGCCCGCGGTACGTTTTTAAAATCGACTTCAGCGACGATCCGACCGACGCGGTCTGGATTCGATCGCACAGTGACATCACGATCACTGAACCGGGCGCCGTTCTGGACGCTCGCGCAAAATCCATCACCTCCCTGTCGCAAAAGCTGAACTTGTCGAACGGCAACGCCACCATCGGCAAAATGACCTTCAGCGCCGTTGACATCAACGAATCGCTCACCGACTACCAGCGCGCGCAGTTGCTAAACGAAAACCACGGCAACCGCTGGCAGAACGTTCAGTTTTACCACGGGTACGCGGAGCTTGATTTCCAGTTCTACGAACTGAAAGCGACGCAGATTCTGCAATCCGTCAGTGACAAAGGCGGCGAGTACAAATTCCGCTGCGCTGATATTCAGCGTCGATTGCGAACGCAAGTTTTCGACGCGCTCGAAATGCGCCTGGCGCTGCCGCTGGACGCAGAAGCAACCACCGTCGAGCTGTTGTCTACCATCGGCCTGCAAGCGGTGCAGCATGACGACGGCTTCACGGACGCCGCCGGCGAAACGGTCGTTTATGTAAAAATTGACGACGAGATCATCCGTGTGCCGGAGGCCGGCATTGAGCCGACGCGTCTTGTTGGCGTGACGCGCGGCGTGCTCGGCACTCGCGCAGAAGAGCACACGACCGACGAAGACAGCGCGAAAGAGGCGAAGAAAGTCACCGAAGTGGTCTACCTCGAAGGCCCCTTCACACGGATTGCCTACGCCGTGCTTACCGGCAATCTGTTTGGCCAGGCCGGCACGCTGCCTGATAGCTGGCACCTTGGCATTCCGCCGCAGTACATTCGCCAGGCTGACTTTCTGGAAATTGGCGACGACTGGTTCGACCCGAACAACAGCACGTTGGGTCTGCCGGTTCGTTTCATCAACCCCGGCAAGACCGACGGCAAGCGCTGGATCGAGAAAGAAATCTGCCGCGTGTTCAGCGCGTTTATGCCGGTGGACATCAACGGCGCGCTTGGCTGGCGTCGCGTGCAGCCGGTGCTGGCCGGGGCGGCGCCGGTCGGCGTCATTGACGATTCAATGTTGCGGTCCGGCCAGATCGAAATCCGCTACGATTACGAATCTATCATCAACCGGCTGACGCTGGAATGGAACGAGATTGACGGCGACCTACGCCGATCGTTGCGCCTTGACGACGAAGCCAGCATTGCCAAGTGGCAACTGTCCGAAGATACGTTCCAGGCGCGCGGCCTGTCCGGCTCGCGCTACACTGACGATGCCATTGCCGCCATTCTCGAACGCTTCCGCGATCGCTACGGCAACCCGCCGATCACGACGACCATCACGGTTCTAGGCGCGCACAGCCAATACGAAGTGGGCGACGTGATCCGGCTGCGCACCGACACCGCGCGGCTGTTCACTGAAGACCCGCCGGCCGACATTGCGCTCGACCACGCCTTCGAGATCCAGTCCGTTAAATTCAATCCCCTAGCGGGCACAGTCACCTACGGGCTATTCGGCTCATCGGCCGACGCAGGGCCGTTGCCGGCGGCGTTTGGTCAGACCGCCATCCCCGACGCTTTCTACACCGCGCAGGGCACCAACGGCGCGACCCTGGCCGGCGTCACCTTCGCCAACGGCAGCTACACCTTCACGCAAAGCGTCACCATCGCAGGCGCTGCGAATAACAGCAACGCAATTTACTACTTCAACGCCGACGTCATCATCCCGCAAGGCGTCACGGTCAGCTACACGCAAAATGTGCAGCTGCGCATTCGCGGCGTGTTGCAGGTCATCGGAGAGCTGAACGGCAGCGCCCTGGGCCTGTCCGGTGCCGCAGACACCGCCAGCGTCGGCAGCATCCCGGCGCTAGGGGTTGGTGAATCGGTCCTGAGCGCGCCGCCTGCGACGTCACCGGGCGTTCCGGCGTTCCTGGGCACCACGCAGCCCACAGGCGCGCTGATTGAGCGCACGCGGCGTCGCAGCGGCAGCACAAGCCGATACCGCTACACCGGCCAGTCGGTCTTCGGCACGGTCACACAGGGCCGCTACGGCGCCATGCCGGGGTTCTATGTCCGGTGGCAGGATGGCCAGCTGCGCGGCGTCCCGGCCGACCTGCGCGGCACCAGCGGCGGCGCCGGCGGGTATTTCTATTGGAATGACAGCCGCGACGGCGTCACCTACACCGCGCGAGGCGGCCAGGGCGGCGCCGGCGGGGCCGGACTGCTGATTATCTGCCGGGGCATGACCTTCGGCGCTAGCGGCCTGGTGCGGTCCAGCGGCGCCGATGGGCAGCCGGGACAGACCGGCGGCCCGCTCGGCACGGCCGGTGCCGGCCTGACCGGCTACGCCGGCACCGGCGCCGGGGGCGCACCGGGCGGCACCCTGGTCATCATCGACGGGCCGGCTAACCCGATACCGGTTAAATTTGGCCATGTCGAGGCCGACTATGGCCTGTCGGAAATGCCCGAAGCGGCAAACCGGCTCGAAGACGCCTACGTCACGAAAGGCGACACGCGGTTTGCTGACCCTGACCTTGACGTTGAAGGGGCCGAACTCCCCGACGACCGCGCAAGTTACTTTGGCAGTGCTAGCAGCGGCGTCAGGCTCGGTACAGGCGCATTCCGGGCGGTGCTGGCCTTGCCGGACGTCGAGGCCATCGACGACCGCACAGACGCAGCCATCGCGGCTGACCAGCAAATCAGCGTCAGCGTCACCGAAGCCTACGACGACCGAGACGACCCGCGAGTCACGCTGCTGAAGGCGACGGTTACCCGCACCGGCGTCGGCGCCGCCTATGGCTCGGCCGCGATCTACTATCGCGTGCTCGGCACGCAGCAATTCTACCGGGCCGGCTACGCGGAAGACACGCTGGATTTCGAACTGCCAGCTGACGGCCGCACCTACGAAGTGGAAGCCCGGCCGGTGCTGGTCAACGGCCTGGAAGCTGACAGTGGTTTTGCTGCCACGGCCCTGGTCACCGACTCGAACCGGGTGTCGGCGGCCCCTGACGCCATCATCCCGGCCCCGCTGGTGAATGGCGGCGTGCTCAAAATCCTAGTGACCAACACGCTCGTCAAGCCCGACGTGGCGCAGGTGTTCCGCAGCCAGACGCAGGGCGACGCCAGTCCGGCGCTGATCGACACCGTGCCGCTGTTCTTCGTCCTGGCCGACAACGCGTTCTGCGCCGACTACGTGACCGCGCAGCTGACTGGTGGGGAGTCCTATTACTATTGGGCGGTCGCCGTCAACGAACAGGGCGCCACAGCGCGCTTTCCAGCCACGAACGGCGTCGAGCTGGTGCCAGACATCGGCGGCGGAGGTGGCGCCCCTGGAACGCCAGGGGTTGACGCTGTGTCGGGCACTGTCGCCCGGTTCGAATGGGTCCAAACGGCGCCCGGCCAATTCTCAGCGACATCGCCGCAGAACCTGGCGTGGGCGTTCAGCCGCGGCACCACCGGCGGCATTGCCAGCGGCACAGTGCAAGCGATCCGCAGCAGCGCCGGCGTCATCACCAACATTCAGTCAATCGGCACCAGCGGCGAAGCGGTGACGACCGGCGCGCCGGTTGGCCTTGGCACTGAGTCGGCCTATGTCGAGATCACGCACGACCAGACTGGACAGAAGGCGTTGTGCGTGTTCGTCGTGCTGACCAACGGTGAAGATGGCCAAGACGGCGTCGGCGTCGTCAACCTAATGCCGTTCGGCTACGGCCAGTTTGACGCCCTGACATCGGCCGCCATCAGCCAGTCTATCGGCGGGTTCCAGACTGTCGAGTCTGTCGCAGGCGCTGCCTACGTCGGCCGCAACTACGTGCGTCTGGAAGGCAGCGCCAACGGTGCCGGGTTCTACACAACCCCGCAAGCCGGCGGCCTGGGCGCTCTAGTCGGACGCCTTGCGCCTCGCCGGCGCTACATCGCAATCGCTTGGGTCAGGTCTTATTCAGGAAATCAGAATTTTAACGTTCAGCTGTTGACTAACTCTGACGGCACCACGGCGACGAACCAATTGCGCGACCCGGCGACGTCGCAGCGCGTCATCGCGCAAACCGGCGCTTACATCAAAACCGCGTTCGAGTTCGACCTGCGCACCGTCAGCGACACGCTGTTCGCGATGCGCCTGTACTCCAACACGCTAGGCGCAGGTCAGGCAATCCACATCGACGGCCTGGCGCTGTATGACGTCACCACGTTGCCGGACATCAACGAGACCACGGCGTTAACCGAACTGCCCGACTACGTGCAGCCCGCGGAAGGCGGCCCGGCCGGTAGCGATGGTGAGAAGGGCGACAAAGGCGACAAAGGCGACCCCGGAGACACCGGCGGCGTGGGGCCACAAGCGCCGCCACCGATCACTGAAGCTGCGAGCATATTCAACGATGGCAGCGTGACGCACGCCAGCGAAGGCGGTGCAATTCTGGTGGAACTGCGCGGCGCCCTGGAAGGGTTCTCAAACACTGCACCGGGGACGACCGGCACGCTGGATCTGACCCGCAACGGCCAAAGCCTGCCCGGCTTCCCGCAGCAACGCTCGATACAGAACGTGTTCGACAGCCAGCTTGGTACGAACAGCTGGTCGGTGAACCCAAACGGTTCGTTGAACGTTTCGCTAGTGGTCACGCCCGGCGCTGGCAATCAGGTATTCGCCTTCTCATGGTCGGGGCTAGATTTCAGCACTGGCATTGCGTTGACGACGCGGGAAGAACGCAGCTAGCCGCCGAACAAATCGCATTGCGTTTGTATGTCCACACTTTGAACTGTGACGGACACCTTCTGACGTCCAAATGTTTTATCTTCTACGGTGCGTTTCCAAGTCGCGTAAAGGGAAACTATGCGCACGCCGGTTTCCGTCTCCAAGCGACGCATGATCGCAACCATGTCCGCTTGCGCTTTCTCGGTGGTGTAGTCGCTCATGCCAGCCCTTTTTCAGTCGCCAACCAGTCCGGCACGACGACCGTTTTACTGGCGTGGCTCAAGTCAACCTGCGACTTGGGCAGCCAGTATTGCTTCGCGTCGGCATCCATAGGGCTGCCGATTTCGATCAACCATGCCGATTCGGTTTCGCGCACCAGTGTGTCGAATTCGTATTCTTCACCTTCGGCGGGTTCTTCGTATTCGTGGTCCCTAGCATCAAACATCGTTTAACCTCGCTTTCATTTTCTCGCCTCCGTTGCCTTGTCAATTTCTCTGAACAGATCCGCTTGCGTTTCCGCGCCCGATTCAAACCCCGCCAGCACGTCTTCGTCCCGGCTGTTCTCAACCACTAGTCGGTGTGCCGTGATCGGCGGCTGCGATGGGTGGTTTAGCCGCGCTTCAAACTGTTGTGTTGTTTCCAGCGACCAATTGTTGCCGAAGTGGCAGAACGTGCTCCCGCCCGGCCATAAGTCCAACCCGTAAGCAACCATCTTAGGATGACACGCCAGCAAATCGACGTCACGGTCGCACCAGCGCTGGATCGCGTCAGGGTCGCGCACATGCACGGCTTTTTTGAACCGCCGCTGAATCATCGGCCAGCTGAACTTGTAATTGTAGGCCAGCAGCACCGGACCGCCGGCCTGCGCGACGAAATCTTCTAACGCATCTAGCTTCGCCTCATGAAATTCGCGTGCGTTGTGGTCTTCGTCATACATCGCGCCGTCGCACAGCTGCAACAACTTATTGGACAGTGACGATTCCGATTCCGCTTCGATGTCCGGAAGCGTTTCGTATTCCAGCAAATATTCACGTTCCAATTCGTCATACACCGACCGCACTTTAGGCGGCAGTGTGACGAGCGTTGTGCTGCGCACCAGGGGCGGCATTTGCACATACTCGGCCGGGTCCGGCTGGTAAATCAAGTCCGCGACCCGCGCCGGTATTTCGACACGGCTTTCGTCAAAGGGTCGCCAGGTGTATTCGTTGTAATCTACAGGATAGAAGAACCGGCGTTTGTAGGCTTCGAACGTGCGGCCCAATCGCTTGCCGCCATCCAACAAAAAGATTTGCGCCCACAGGTTCAGCAACCCCGCCGATGACGTCGGCGTGCCGGTCAGTTGCACCACCGACATTTGCGGGTTTTTCTCAGCGATATAGGCAGCCGCTTTAAAACGTTTGGTGGTCGCCGCCTTAAAGTGGCTCGCCTCATCATAGACGACCATGTCGAACGGCCAGTCGTGTTGCAGCGACCCAATTAACCACACCAGATTGTAGTAACTAATGACCGTTACGTCGCAGTTTTTAATGCCGTGGACGACGTCGGCGGTTCTGACCGCGTGCGTGTTGCGCACCGTCGCACACTTCAAATGCGTCAAGTGCTCCCATTTGCCGCACTCACGTGGCCAGACGCGTTCCTTCATGACGAAGTCCGGCACTACAACCAAAGTCCGGCGAACCTGACCAAACATAATCAGTTCGTTGATCGCCGTCAGCGTCGCCGCGGTCTTGCCGAAGCGCATTTGAATCCAGCCGGCGCAGCGTGGGTTCGACAGTATGAACGTCGCGAATTTGCGCTGGAACGATCGCAGGCCGCTTTCAGCAAAAAACGGCGTATGCGTCGCCGGCGTTGTCGATACTGTAGACGCGACCGCCATGCGCTTCTAGTTCCCGGTGCCGTTTGCGTTGCTGACGCCGCGGTTTCTCGCCGGGTTTCTTGAATTCCACGAACAAAACGACGCCATCGCGCACGCAAATGTAATCAATGACGCCGCGTCGGTTCGACTTGTGCACCTTGAAGCAATACCAGCCGCGTGATTCTGCGTAGTCGATACTGTCACGTTGAACCTTACTTTCGAGCACGATTCTGGCGGCGCGACTTTTTCTGCATCCGATCACGCACGCGATTTCGCTTTCGGTTGTTCGTAAACCACCGTTGTTCTACGCTGGCATCACCGATTCGCGGTGCTTTGTTCTTTCTTCGCATAGGCATAGTGTTTTCCTTCAATGAGTTTCGGTGCCGTCAGGTGCGCCGCGGTCTTCGTCCAGAATGGGTTCGCCGGCCATAGCCCGGCGATGAATTTCGGCGGTTGTTTGTGACCGGGCCTCATACTCCGCTTTTATGTGCGAATACGCCAAGCTTTCAGCTTCCAGCATGGCTTCCACCATCGCGGTCAGCTGTGCGACTTGCGCGCTTAGGTAGTCCAACTGCTGTTGAACCGGCAACTGGTTTATTTTCGCCATCGTCTTGCCTCGAATCCTTCCGCTTTGACCGGCAGCCCTGCGGACCATGTCGGTGTTTCTTCCATAATGCGGCAGTAGTCCTGCCATGACCCGAAGCCGGCATTGACCTCGCTCGCGTTTTCGTCGTGCACGTGCAAAAACACCGGGTAACCCGCACGCTCTAATTTAATATGACTGACCGCCAGCAAGTCGCGGCAAAAGCCTTCTGTAACGTTTTGCGCAATCTTCCCGCCCCACGTGACTTGCCGGCGCCAGCGGCCTTTGTCGTCAACGCCGGTGAACTTCAAAATGTCCCGCTCGGTCTTCTCATCAATCGCCGGCTGCGGGTTACTGTAGGCAATGGGCCGCCCGCTTGGCAGGTAGCACAGCAAAAACCCGGCGGCTTTGAAATGCCGGAACGTGACTTTGCCGTTAACGGTGTAGGTCTTGTCGGGGTTGTTGGTCGCGTCGATCGCGGCTTGCAGCAGCAAGCCCCAATACTCGACAATCTTTGCGTTAGATTTGCGCCAGCGTTTCTTAATCAGGTCCGCGAACGCCTCGCCGTCGGTCATGTGCTGCTGCGCGCGAATACTCAACAGTTGCGGGTGTAGGTCCTTCCATTCGTCTTCGGGCGTTTCGTATTTGAACCACCATTCTTTAATGTCATAGAATTCGGCGCGCTGTTCCGGTGTCGCGTTTTCTGCGATCTTGTCCATGTCCAAACCGTAGTTCTTCGCCATCGCGACGAACGCACGCCAGCCGCCTTGAAAGCCAAGCGCCAGGTCCGCGACCTTGCCAATTTGCCGGCGCCAGTCGCCTTTACCGATCGACTCGGCCGGCACGCCGAAGATGCCCGCCGCTTGCTGGCGGTAGACGCCGTGCGGTATCTCGCCGGCGTCCTTCGCGCGGTAGGTGTCGAGCTTGTCGTGCTGCCCGGCCTGCCAGGCCAGGCCGCGCGATTCGATGGCGCTGTAATCCGCGCAGATAATCTTTTTACCGGGTTTGGCCGCGATGACGCTGCGCACCACGCTGGACAGCGCCGTCATCGGCTCGCCATACAGCAACTCGATGGCCGACAGGTCACGCTGCGCCAGAAGGTCAGCGCAGGCGTCGGTATCCTCGAACGCCGGGCGCATGAAATTCTGCGGGTTGACGTGGCGGCCCGCCCACCGGCCTGGCTGCGCGCCGTGGTACATCAACGTGCCGTGCGCGCGGCCATCGACAGCGGCCAAAGCAGCGAGCTTCTGGTACTTCTTGACGGCCGCTTTGGCGGCGTTCAGTCGCAGCGCCAGCAGTTCGCGCAATTCCGGTGGTGTCTTCGCGTCATCCCGCACGTGTTCCAGATAGTCTTTCTGGCAGTTGCGCAGTTCCAATCGAAACCGCTTTTTCACGTAGTCTTGCAGCTGTACTGTGCTGCCGATGTTGATACCCGGCGCGAGCACGGCGGCGCGCTCGGTGATGCGTTCCTGCGCCTGGCCTAACAACTCAATAGCCGCGCTGACGTCGTCCGTGTCGATCGGTATCCCGCGTTCGTTAATCCGCTGGTCGCAGCACCAGACGGCCTGTTCCGCCGGCGTCAGCGGCAGCAGGCGACGGCTTAGCGCGCGTTCGGCTACGACGTCCTGTTCGCAATAATCGTACAGTTCCAGCAGCAGCGAGGCGTCAGTAATGCGCTTGCCGCGGTACGGCTGGCACACGCGCTGGATCAGGTACGTGCCGCGCGAGTCTTTCTGTTGATCGGCCGGCAGCCCTACGGCCCGGCAGGCGTCACCTAGCTTGCGCGGCAAGGCGAGCGCCGCAGTCTGCGCCGCCGTGCACCGCCATTGTTCAAACGACGGCGGCTCGCCCCACGTGTCGCCCAGAACGTATTTCCACATTTGCCATTCGAACTGCGCGTTGTAGGCGTGCAGGGTGTAGCCGGCCGGGTTCGCGACGAAGTCCGGCAAGGCGTCGCCGGGAATCCACAGCTTCGGGTCGTCGTCGCCGTAAGCGTAGGCGCAGCACAGCACTTCGGTTGACGGGTGGTTTGCGTAAATCCAACTACCCGTTTGCCGCAGCGGC
>CAYOIL010000150.1:5899-9871 GCA_964403985.1 uncultured Saprospiraceae bacterium | reverse complement strand
GTTGTACCTAAACCGCCAGTTTGTGCTGTTTTGGTAATAAATACGTTTACACTATTTTTACCAGCACCACTTTTCTCTATAGACATCTTAGTCCCACTACTACTGCTTGTTGGGTTGTCATATAATGTAGAATTGTTAATGTAATTAAAGGTTTTATCTTTTAAATAAAAAACAATGTCCATTGATTCATAATCATTATTCAAAGCACATAATTGTTGAGCAATAAAATCTTCAGTAATACCATCAGAACCATTAGTTTCTCTTACGATATGAAAAGTGACAGGTATATAGATGGTAACTCCATTTTTAACAGAAATGCCATTAGCAACAGCTTTCTTATTGCTTAATAATCGGTCAATATCAATTTGATTTGCAACGTTACCGCAAATTTGAGCATTCGATGTAAGCCCTATAAAAAGTAGAGCAAAAGAAAGGAATAGATTGATTTTCATCAAGATTTAATTTAAGTAGTTCGATTGTATAATGATTGAGTTTTAACCAACCACTAATAAAAGTATAAATATATTGAATAGCAATATATTATTTTTTAAATGGTAAATGTAATGATAATATATATTTTATACTGTCATTCATATGTCTTATTCATAAGCTTGTCAAAAGAATGTAATTGTATTATTAAGGATTAACATAGATTAAAAAGAAATATAATATATTTGACTTTCTTTAATTTTTGCTGAACAACATATAAAATTCAGCGTTCACCTTTTTAAGTAAATAAAAAAAATGAGTAAAGTTACCGTAGTAGGAGCAGGAAATGTAGGAGCAACTGTAGCGAATGTTTTAGCACATAAAGACATCGTAAGAGAAGTTGTATTACTTGATATCAAAGGAGATTTTGCAAAAGGTAAAGCATTAGATTCTTATCAACAAGCTTCTGTTGATTATTATAGTACAAGATTAACTGGTACTTCAGACTATAAAGATACTGCAAATAGCGATATAGTTGTTATCACTGCTGGGATTCCAAGAAAGCCAGGAATGAGTCGTGATGACCTTATTTCAACTAACGCTAAAATTGTGGGTTCTGTAACTAAATCAATTTTAGAACACAGCGCTGACCCAATAATAATCATTGTTTCAAATCCTCTTGACGTTATGACATATGCCGCACACAAATTGTCGGGGCTAAGTGATAAAAAAGTTTTTGGAATGGCAGGAATATTAGATACAGCAAGATATCGTGCATTTTTGAGCATGGAATTAGGCGTTTCTGTTAAAGACATTCAAGCCTTATTAATGGGTGGACATGGAGATACAATGGTTCCCCTTCCAAGATTCACAAATGTTGCTGGTATTCCTATCACAGATCTTATACCGGAAGCAAGATTGAATGAAATAGTTGAGAGAACTAAAAAAGGAGGAGGAGAATTAGTTAAACTTATGGGAACAAGTGCTTGGTATGCTCCAGGAGCAGCTGCAGCACAAATGGTGGCAGCTATTGTAAGAGATGAAGATAGAATATTCCCAGTATGCGCAAGATTGAATGGAGAATATGGATTAAACGATATTTTCTTAGGAGTTCCCGTGAAATTAGGGAAAGGTGGAATTAAAGAAGTAATGGAACTTAAACTAAATGAAAAAGAAACTTCAGATTTAAACAATTCAGCAAAACACGTAAAAGATGTGATTGACTTGTTTAACAATATGAATATTTCATAAATAAACAAAGGGGATATATGAAAATGTATCCCCTTTATAAATTATATACTCTTTGTTTGTATTAAATGATAATTCTGTTTTTAAAGATATGAAAACTAATTCAGGCGAAACTGTCGCTGAATTAAGTTCTAATCATCAAGTCCTTTTAATATTTTTAAGACATCTAGCATGTATTTTTTGTAGAGAAGCATTGAAAGATATTAAGAAAATTAAAGAGCAACTCGATAAGTTTAATACCGAAATTGTTTTCGTTCATATGACAGATAATGAAACGGCTAATGAGATATTTGAAAATTACAAATTACCTGAAGTAAAGCATATTTCGGATATCAGTAAAGAGTTGTATAAATCGTTTGGTCTATATAAGGGAGACTTTAGGCAACTCTTTGGCTTTAAAAGCTTTATAGGAATGGGTAGAGCAAGTTTAAAAGGAAATTTACCCAGTTCCAACCCTATAGGTGACCCTCAGCAAATGCCTGGTGTTTTCGTGATCAATAATGAAAAAGTAACTAATTACTTTATTTACAATAGTGTTGGTGATTATCCAAATTATATGGACCTAATTAAAAATATGAAAAATAAGGAATTATCAATCTATTTTAGCCGTTAATAAAATATGAGATTTTTATTTGTTATTCTATTTGCCTTTTTTTCTTTTTTGGGTCAAGCCCAAAATCAACAAGTTGCTAATCAGACTGATCTATATTTTTATAGCGATGTCATGATAAATGCAGAAAGTTATTCCAATCGACTTAGAGCACATCAAAAGTTTACTACTCTTTTTGCTGAAACTTTAAAAGACCCAAAGGCATGGGAAATGAATTTAGAAGAAATTCCTTTTATTCATAGTGTAGTTTCTCCAGATTCTTTATTCAAAATTTACACATATTATATAGCAGATGAAAAGAATTCTACACAAGAAAACGGTTTTATACACATGAAAACTGGCGAGGTTTTTGAATTAAATCCGACTGATTATTTAGATGATATCGAATACAATGAAAACGAATATACCGATTGGTTGTCAGGGATTTATTATCACATGATTCCATTTAAACATAAAAATTAAATTATGTATATTCTTTTTTCATTTTCACAACCTTCACCATTTCAAAAAAGAAAGGTTATCGACGTCTTGAAATTTGTAAATGGAAAACCTGTTTTTGGTGCTGAGGTTTTTAAAGAAAAAGTAGAAGGCTCCAGAGACATTGTTAAAACAAGAAGACTATATAATTATTCTGCAGATGTAAGTATGGTTGTACAATATGATGAAAATTTTGAAGCGATTCTTATTGATCATCTTATGGAAGTAAAGTCTAGAATGCCTGGGAGCTCAGAAAACACTGCAGTACCTGATGGAACTTATACTTCGTATCATTTAGAAGGAGGCGAATGGGTGTATCAGAATATGGTTTTTGATCCATCGAATAATACTCCTGCAACAGAAGAAAAAGCAGAAGAAACAAAGTCAAGTTTGTTCGGTCAGAAGCCAAAGAGCAAAAATTAATCTATTTATTAGCGAGCCATTTGTGTAATTTTTAAAGACTTTTCGTCTTCTTATTAAATAAGTGGCTTGAAATTTGTGTTATATTAAAAAGTTAACTAATATTTCTTTGGGCTTAAAGCCCAAAAAAAGTAAGAAAGTCATATTTCTGTATTTATAAAAGTAAATAAGATGGAAGATCGCTTAACAGTTTTAGAACAAAAGAATCAAAGAAAGGGTAGAAATTATTCTATTGCTATTCATATAATTATATTGTTGTTGTTATTTATTTTCGGAACATTCCCTGATAATCCAGACGAATCAATAGATGATCAATATGCTGTTGCCATTGACTTTACTTTAGATAGAAGTTCAAATTCTACAAGTGGACAAGAAGCTGCTGGTGAAAGCCCAGAACAAGCTGAGAAAGAAGAGAGAGCTGAAGAAGTAGAGGAGCAGCCGGAAGAAGTAGAAGAAGTTGTAGAAGAAGTTATAGAGGAAGTTGAAGAGGAAGAGGTTTTTGAGGATGAAGCGGTTCAAGAAGCACCTGAAGTAATAGAACCTGAAGTTACAGAAGTTGTAGAAGAAGAAAGTCCTGTTACAGCAGTTGAAGAAGAGATCGCATTTGAAAATCCTACAAAAGTAGATGTTCCTAAGAAACAAGATGTGCCAAAATCAAATTCTGGTTCATCAAAACCAGCTACATCAAAGCCAAAATCAACAACTGGAAGTGGTACAGGTAAAACAAATACAACAACTAAACCTTCTAAAGGTAGTGGAACTGGTAAAACAGATGCAGGTCCAGGTAG
>CAYOIL010000150.1:0-5889 GCA_964403985.1 uncultured Saprospiraceae bacterium | reverse complement strand
ATGATGGTAATAGTGGGATAGGAACTGGTGGAACTGGTGAAGGAGAATATGATGATAGTGGGCAAGGAATATTTGGTAGAAGAGTAACTGATATACCAAACCTAGCTTCATTAATGAAAAATTCTGTTACTGGTAAGATTGTAGTGAAAATGTGCGTTAACCCAAGAGGAGATGTTGTATATACAGAACTGGTTAGAAAGGAGACAACAATTACTAATAAGTATAAAATAAAAGAAGCATTAAAAGTTGCGAAAAAATATAAATATGAAAAAGATATTGACGCACCAAAAGAGCAATGTGGAAAATTTGTATTCAAACTAGATATTGAAAAAGGATAATGTTCATTAAAAGAGGCTTTTTAAAGCCTCTTTTTTTATGTAATATTGTTAAATAAATTATTTAGATATCATGAGTGAATTTAAGCCAATCCTATTCAGTTTATTCATTCTTTTTTTTATTTGTTCCTGTTCTATAGAATATAATACTAATTCCTCGAGTGAGGAAGTGTGTACTGAATCCTAAGCTTCATCTTTAAATATTACTTTAATACCGCATTGTGATCAAACAAAATTTATCAAAATTACTCGTTTTAAGTTCAAGTATTTTTTGCTTGGTTATAGCTTTACAAATAAGTTCTTGTGTCTCAATACAAAGAAAATCTTTACCTGAACTGACAGAAGAAGATATACTAAAACCAAATGATATAATAGAATATGGTGTTTATACTAATGGAGAATATGATGAAAACTGGGTGTAAATAGAGCAATTATTTATATTCCGAATTTTGATGTTCTTATGGTAAATGTTAGAGGTCAAATTGTTGTCAATTTCTGTGTTGATCCAAAAGGAAATGTTGTTTATTCAAAATTGTTAAATGAGGAAACAACAATAAAAGATAAAAGAATAATTAGAAGAGCGGTCAATTTATCAATGAAATATAAATACGTTGAAAAGCCAGAACTTAAAGTAGATCAATGCGGGAAATTTATATTTAAGATTGATGTTGGAGGGTAACTCTATAATGGAATAATTTTTATTTAAACCTAATTTACTGTTGAAATCAGTAAAAATCAATATAGATTATAAAAATGTCTATATAAATGCGCACTTTTGCGGTCATTTTATGGAAGATATAGCAGAAATCAAAACCTTACTTAGTAGACCTGGAAATATCCTTATTTCCTCTCATAGAAATCCCGATGGTGATGCATTAGGATCTTCGCTGGCACTAAGTTTATATTTACAACAACTAGGACATCGAGTTCAAGTGGTTACACCTAGTGAATATCCGCATACATTTAAGTATTTGCCACAGGTAAGAGATATCAAAATATACGATGTCCATAATGAAATGGTAGATCCATTTTTAGAAACATGTGATGTGATTTTTGCTCTTGACTTTAATGGGCTTGATCGGATTGATAAACTGGGTCAAAAGATTGCTGAAACCAAAGAAAAGACGAAAGCAAAAATCATTATGATAGACCATCATCTTGATCCCGAACCTTTCTATGATTATGGATTATCGGATACAACGGCTTCAAGTACTGCAGAATTAGTTTATGAATTTATAAATTACCTTGAAGATACTAGATATATAGGTCCAGATATAGCAACATGCATAATGACTGGATTAATAACAGATACTGGATCTTTTAAGTACAACACAAGACCGGCTACATTTATTTGTGCATCAATAATGCAAGAAAGAGGAATAGATGTAAAAGATATACAAGATGAAATCTTCAATAGTATGAAGATTAAGCAAATGAAATTATTATCACATGCTTTGTATAAAAGAATGGAAATTATAGAAGAATATTCAACTGCAATGATAGTTCTTAATAAGTACGATTACGCTAATTTTGATATTCAACGCGGAGATACAGAGGGCATTGTGAATTATATGTTGATGATGAAAGATATTAAACTAGCCGCTTTTATAACCCAACAACCACAGATTGTAAAAATCAGCTTACGTTCTAAAGGCGATATCTCAGTTCAAGAAATGGCAAGAGACCATTTTAGAGGAGGAGGTCATAAAAATGCATCAGGTGGAGCGTTATACGGCTCTTTAACTAAAGTAATAAATAAATTTAAAGAAGTTCTTCCAGATTACATGGAGAAGAAAACAATTCAAAATATTTAACATGAATAAAATAATTATAGCATTAGTATGTATTATTCTAATTGCAAGTTGTAAAGAAAGTTCTAAGATTATAACCACTGATGATGGTTATAGATACGAAGTAATATCTAAAGGTAGTGGAGCTAAAGCGGAATTAGGTCAATTCGCATATTTTGATGCTAAGGTAACTAGTCTTGAGGGTGATGTCGTATTTGATACAGAAGAAAGTGGTCAGCCTGGAATTATGAAATTAGAACAAAGTTCTGAACAAGCACCAAATCCTTTTGCAGATATATTTTTAGGTAAAAATGAAGGAGACGTATTTCATATTTATTTAGGTAAGGGCCAAGGTGTTGAAGGTTCTGGACATGATTCATTAATTTATAAAATTAATTTTAATGAACTTGTAGACGAAGAAACTTTCAATGCTAGAATGGAAGAAGAGCAAAAAAAGAATCAAGAGAAAATGATTGAATTACAAGCTCAAGAACCTATCGTAGGAGAAGCAGTAAGCGAATTTTACAAATCATTAAAAGCTGGTGGAATGGATGATAAAATACAAACATCAGATTCTGGGTTAAAATATGTAATCCAAGAAGAAGGAGAAGGAGATAATTACGTTGCAGGTGATGTAGCAAACGTATATTATTACGGTGTTTTATCTCGTACAGGAGAAATGTTTGATAACTCATATAAAAGAGGACAACCTTTTTCATTTCCTATTGGTCAAGGAAGAGTAATCAAAGGATGGGATGAAGGTGTGACTTATCTTAAAAAAGGATCAAAAGCATTTTTTATTATCCCAAGTGATTTAGGATATGGGGAAAGAGGAAGTGGTAAAATAAAGGCAGGAGACGAGTTGATCTTCTATATAGAAGTTCCTAAATAGAAATTCAATAAGGGGTAAACAATTGAAAAATAGATCTAAGAAAATTAAAGCTAAAGAGGCTGAAATAGCAAAAGATGTTAATACCTTTTACTTGTCTTATAAAAATAGTGAAATCCAGGATAAACTGATTACAACTTCTAGTGGCTTAAAATACCTATTAATAGTACAAGGTCAAGGTGAATTTTATAAAAAAGGAGATTTACCAACAGCTCATTATTTCTGTATACTTTCAAGAAATGGAAAACACATTGATAATTCTTATAAGAGAGGTAAGCCATTTACTTTTCCATTAGGAAAAGAAAGAGTAATAAAGGGATGGGATGAAAGCTTTACTTTCTTAAAAAAAGGAGCGCAGGTTTTTTTAATTATACCAAGTGATTTAGCTTACGGTGATAAGCGGGTAGGGGATATTCTTCCTGGAGATGAATTAATCTATTACATAGAAACAATACAATAAATGACTACAGATCAATTAACAGATTTAAACAATAGGTTGGCCCACTTGAAGGGCTATCTTTGAAGTCGATAAACGAAAAGCTGAACTTATTGACTTAGAACAACTAACTATCGATCCAGAGTTTTGGAGTGATAGTAAAAGAGCACAAGGAATAATGCGTCAAATTCAGACTCATAAAAATAGGATTGGAAGGTTCAATGTGTTAAAAGAAAAAATAGAAGATTTAGAGGTTTTAGATGAGTTTTTTAGAATGGGTGAAATAGAGGAGGAAGAGGTAAACTCAAAATATAATCATACCATTGAATTAGTTGAAGATGTCGAATTTCGATTAGCGATGGATCAAGAAGAGGATCAGTTATCGGCGGTTTTGGAGATAAACGCTGGTGCAGGAGGTACGGAGGCATGTGACTGGGCTGAAATGTTGAAAAGGATGTATTTAATGTATTCAGACAAAAGTTCTTATAAAACTTCTATTCTATCGCATGTTGCTGGAGATGTTGCAGGAATTAAGTCCGTAAGTATTGAGATTCAAGGAGAATATGCTTACGGAATGCTAAAAAGTGAGAATGGGGTACATCGTTTAGTTAGAGTATCTCCTTTCAATTCACAAGGCAAACGTATGACATCATTTGCATCAGTTTTTGTACATCCATTAATTGATGATAGCATTGAAATTGACGTTAACCCGGCAGACCTAGACTGGGATACATTTAGAGCAAGTGGAGCTGGTGGTCAGCATGTGAATAAAACAGAATCTGCAGTGCGAGTTCGACATGCGCCTAGTGGTATTGTAGTTGAATGTCAAGAAGAAAGATCTCAACATCTAAATAGAGAAAAAGCTATCGTTATGTTGAAATCTAGATTATATCAAGCTGAAATTAAGAGAAGACAAGAAGAAAAACAGAAGGTTGAAGCAGGGAAAATGAAAAATGAGTGGGGTTCGCAAATAAGATCTTATGTTTTAGATGATAGAAGAGTCAAAGACCATAGAACAGGTTTCACGAACAACAATACTGATGCTGTTCTTGACGGTGATATTGAAGGCTTTTTAAAGGCATTTCTTACTTGGAATGGATAACAAAAGAAAGCATTTTGGGCTTAAAGCCCAAAAAAAATAAACTAGTCTCCAAATTGCTAAACGTATACATAAGAATTAATAACTAATTTTCGTTTCTTTATTTATAAAGAGTATTACTATTATTGCCGTATGAAAAAAAATATTTTCCTTTTATTATTATCGATTTCCTTTTTTGCTTGTGATAATTCATTGAACCTTATTGAAGAAGGAGCTGATGTATCCGTCGTATATTCATTATTATCAGCCTCAACAGACGATCAAATTGTTAGATTAGAAAAGGGTTTTATTGATCCATTACTTCCTGCGACAGAAATAGCTCAAATACCAGATAGTATTTATTATACCAATGCCACTGTTACTTTAAGGAATGTTACTCAAGGAACTAGCTATAACTTATCTCGAAAAGAAAGCTCAGAACTAGGAAAAGAAAGAGAAAGTGGGTTTTTTCTATCCGACCCAAATTATGTTTATCATTATTCTGGACAGCCGTCAGATTTTGAATTTAATGATCAAGTTGAATTGGTTATTCAAAAAGATGAAGACTCTGATCCTATTACTGCTTCTGTTAACTTGTTAGAAGAATTACTTGTTATCGCACCTCAGTCAGAGAAGTTTTCTAATTTTCCAACTGAGGCAAAATATAAAGTGCAATGGGTTAAAGCAGCGAATAATCCTGGAATAGAATATACTATCACAATGGATATGAATATAAGTGAGGCTGATTTAAGTGATGAAGAACCTGAGTTTGAAGAAAAGGTCTTGACATGGAATTATTCCACAGTTAAGAATGCAGAAGTTGCGGAAGTTCCAGGAATCGAATTTTATAAATTTTTCAGTAATAACTTAGAAGCTAATCCTACACTTGTAAGACAGTTCAATTATTTTTCAGTTCGAATTGTTTATAGTGGAGAAGAAATGGAGAAGTTTCAAAGCTTTTTGACAGCTAATACTGGAATTACAAGTTCTCAACCAATACCTCCATACACCAATCTGTCAAGTGGACTTGGTCTAGTTGCTGAAAAGGAAGTAAGAATAATCGATAATATATTTCTAGGAACTGCTTCAAAAGATTCTTTACGAGAAGGTAGATTTACAAAAGATTTAAACTTTCAGTAATCTGAATTTGAAAAGGAGTTCAGGTCTTTATGACGATATGTCATAAGAATTTCATTAAAATTGTCATATAAGTTGATAATATCTATCAATATGTCACAATTTATGTCATGGCACGTAAATTGACTATTAAGTTATTGTAAATATTAATCGTAAAATTAAAGATAAAATATAATGGGTAAAATTATTGGAATTGATTTAGGTACAACTAATTCATGTGTTGC
>CAYOIL010000149.1:8030-9926 GCA_964403985.1 uncultured Saprospiraceae bacterium | reverse complement strand
GCCCCGGCCTGATCGATCGCGGCTTCGGCCTCGACGAGTTGCTGCTGCAACTCACGCCAGGCCGGGGCGTCGATCCGGAACAACAAGTCACCCGCAGCGACCGGCGTCAACGGCGGGACGACGAGTTCGACCTGCCCGGCGATGGCCGTGCGGTACTCCCGCCGGGCCGTGGGCTCGTACTCGAACCGCCCCGGCACGCGGAGCGTCTGCTCCACCCGCCGTCGCTCGACTTCGATGAACGTGATCCCGAGGTTGGACCGAACCGCGGGCGGGATGGCGATCCGATTGGTTGCGGCGGGTGAGCCGTCGCCGGTCTCGTGCTCGTCCGGGGGGCCGTCGTTGCGGTCGGAGCCGCCACAACCCGACAACGCCAAGGCGGCGATCAGGACGGGGTACACCGCAACGCGTGAGGTGGTTCGGAAACGCATCATGGGGCGGGCCTATCTGGGGGGGGCGGGCCGGGACTGGGGGTGGAGGCGTTGGGGCCGGTGAGCCCGGCGATGTCGATCGCCGCGAGCTGTTCCGCCAGGCGGAGGTCGAGCAGCTGTTGTTTCGCAGAGAGCCGCCGCGTGACGGTCTCCAGCATCAGGAGCGTGTCGATCTCCCCCAGCTCGGCGAGCCGGTCCAGCTCGGCCGCCTGCTCGTCGAGGATGGGGTCGAGTTCGGACGCCAGGAGTTCGCGGCGAGCCCGCACCGACCGCTCGCGTCGGCTAGCTTCGGCCAGCCTGAACCGCAGCCGTTCCAGCTCAACCTCGACGGCGACACGGGCCAACTCCCGAGCCGCCCGTGCCTCGGCGATGCCGCGGCGGTTGCCGTTGAACGCTGGGATCGGCAGCGACAAACCCAGCAACAGCCGCTCGTCATCGTCCTCGCTCCCCACGCCGCCGCCGATCTCGAGGTCCGGGTACTGCCTCCGAACCTCAAGCCGCAAGCTCTGCTCGGCAACCGCGTACGCCGCCAGCAGAACCGCGACGGCGGGGCTGGTCTCGGCCACCCGATCGGGGTCGTGCGTCACCGCCCCGATCGGTAACGGCTCGTCCTCGGCGAGCGTCACCCCCGACTCGGGCGAGAGGCCCATCTGCTCCAGCAGGCCGAGTCGGGCCTGCTCCGTCGCCTCGACCGCCGCGGCTTGCTCGGCCCGCAGCGAGACGTGCTCGGCTCGAAACAGCCTCGCCTCCGCACGGGACATTTCGCCCGCACGGGCCAGACGTTCGGCCGCTTCGCCGATCAGGGCGACCTCTTCGAGCGTGGCCTCGATCAGCCTCACCCGTTCCGTCGCCGCCCGCCACGACGCCCAGGCCCGCCGCACCGCCACCCGGACCTCCCACTCGGCCGCCGCGACCCGCAGCCGCTCCGAGTCGTACGCCGCCTCGTCGCGGGATCGCTCGACGTCCAGACGGCCCGACACCGGCAGCGTGAGCGACAGCGTGAGCCCGAACTCGAACGGGCCGGACGGCGCCAGCAGCTCCGCCCCGTCGAACCCGAAGACCGGGTCCTGCCCCAGCCCGCATCCGGGCCAGCCTGCGGTCGGGGTTGTAGAACAGGGCGACGACCTCGGCCTCGGCGGGGCCGACGCCGTCTGCAAGATCAAGCTCCGCGACGGTGACCCGATCCCCGTCGAGCTGATCGACGAAGTCACGCAGCGTCAGATCGTCCGCGAGGCGGGCGAGCAGATCGGTTCGGTGCTGATCAAGGTCAAGCGGGGACGGTTGGTAGCTCTGACACGCCGGGAGGGCCGACCCGCAGGCCAGCAGCGACGAACACCAGAGCACCCGCCCCGCACGCGGCGGGATAAGGGATAACAAGAGAAAGAGTCCAAGGGCGATTGGAACGGGTCACGCCCCCCCCGTGGACCCGCGGCCCACACCAACAAAAAAAAACCCCATAACAAGAACA
>CAYOIL010000149.1:0-8020 GCA_964403985.1 uncultured Saprospiraceae bacterium | reverse complement strand
GGGGCTGTATATGCAAAAACACGACAACGCCCCCCCGGGCTTTGGGACCGGCGCCCGCCGCGGCTGGGAGGGGGGGCCACACTCGAACAAAACAAACGCCTTGAGCTAGACCAATAGACGCGTGGTCGCGAGCCGCTGCAAGTGCTGCTGTCCGCCCGGATCAAACGGCACGTTTCGACAGCCGACATACCCCCCGGTGGACCGGCGGACTGCTTCCGCCACGCTGGGTTCAAGCACCGCGAAACCCGAGGCCGGGCCGGCCAGGGCTTCAACCAAGGGCCGGTTTGGCCCGCCCGCCGTCGAGGGGATCGACAACTCGACATCGACGCACAGGCAGTCGTGGTGCTCACCCGGCGCGAGCGGCGTCGATGACTCGCCGTGCGGGTGGTCACACCCGTCTTCGGGCGCGACGGTCGCCGTTTGATCAGCACCACCCAGGCAAACGATGACCGGTCCCGAGGCCGTCGCGACCACGAGTGGCAGCAGGATCAGCAAGAACGCCGCGATAGACCGGGAGTGCCAGGACACGTCACGAGGATAGGACTAAGAACCGACGGCAGCAATCGGGCTTCCCCACGCCACATGTTTTCCCGGCTTTGGCCCGCACACACGGGTGTACCCGGTTTCAGATTGACGCCCTGGGCAGCTCAAGGCGACGGTGATACGGTTGGGGAGACGCTCGTAGCCCCGATCGAGCCACCCGTTACCCCGCGATTCGGCCCATCATCGCCGCGGTCGCGGACCGGCCCCTTCCCCCTTCAACTGCCACACCACAACGCGGGTGACGGGGGCGGCGGCCCGGATCGGAGCGGGCGGCTCGCTTGGGCCTATGCAGACACCACGACAACCAGACCCCCCGCTCATCCTCGGCCAAGACACCTCCGGCCGGGACCTGGCTCTTGCCCTGCCCGACCGGCTCCGCCACACCTACGTCCTCGGCCAGACCGGCACCGGCAAGAGCACCCTGCTGCACAACCTGGTCTGGCAGGACCTCGTCAACGGTTCGGGGCTCACGCTGATCGACCCCCACGGCGACCTGGTCGAGGAGCTGCTCCGCCACTACCCGCCCCACCGCACCGACGACCTGGTGCTGTTCGACGCGACTGACCCCACCCACGCGATCCGCTTCAACCCGCTCGACGTGGCCCGCCGCACGCCGGGCACCGACGACCGGGCGGTCGCGGCCCTGGTCGCGGCGTTCAAGCACGTCTGGTCCGACTCCTGGGGACCCCGCCTGGAGTACATCCTCACGCGGGCCCTGGCGACGCTCATCCCGCTGGAGCACACGACGCTCCTGGACGTGATGCGGCTGTTCACCGACGAACGGTTCCGGCGACGGACCGTCGAGCGGACCCGCGACCCGGTCCTCCGTGCCTTCTGGCTGGGCGAGTTCGACGCCTGGGACAAACGCTTCCGCACCGAGGCCGTCGCCCCGATCCAGAACAAGCTCGGCCAGCTCGCCGGGAGCCAAACGCTCCGACGGATCATCGGCCAGCACAAGCCTGGCTTCGACGTGCGGCTGCTGCTGGACACCCGGCGGGTGCTCCTGGTCAACCTGTCCAAGGGCCGGCTCGGCGACGCCAACGCCGCCCTGCTGGGGGCGATGCTCGTCTCGGCCCTGCACCAGGCCGCCCTGTCGCGGGCGGACGCCCCGGCCGACCAGCGGCCGCCCCACCACCTCTACATCGACGAGTTCCCGCTCGTGGCGACCGACGCCTTCGCGTCGATCTTCTCCGAGGCCCGTAAGTACGGTCTGTCACTCACGCTGGCCCATCAGTACCTGGCCCAGGCGGACCCCCGCACCCTCGACGCGGTCTTCGGCAACGTCGGGACGCTGGTCGCCCTGCGGCCCGGCGAGGAGGACGCCGGTCGGCTGGCCCGAGCCCTGGGCGGCCGCTTCGCCCCCGAGCACCTGGCCGGGCAGGACAACTTCTGTGCGGTGCTGCGGCTGCTGTCGAAGGGGTCGCCGGTCGGCCCGATCAACGCCCGGCTGTTCCCGGCAGTAAACTCACCGACGCATCGTTCCGGCTGGTTAAGGGTCCACTCACGCCGCCGGTTTTCAACCGCGATTCCTGTGGTGAAGGGGCATGGTTTGTGATGGATGATGAGCGAATCGAACGGCTGTTCGCCAAGGTCAAATCGTTTGCCTTGATCTTCCTAGTGGGCGGGCTCGTGCTGGTGACGATCCGGGCGGCGGCAAACACCATGCTCGGGGGGTCCTTCGAGACCGACGCGGAGCGGGAGGCCGTCGATCGCCAGGACCGCCGGGCCGCCCTGAACACCCCCACCGATGAAGAGCTGGCCCTCGAAGCGTTTGAACGCGAGCAGCGGGCCGAGCGGGCCCGGCAGCAGTTGGCGGAGCGGGAGGCCGACGCCGAGCGAGAACGCGAACTGGAAGCCCGTCGGCGGCAGGCCCGCGAAGCCGCGGCGACCCGTGAGGCCGAAGCCGAGCGTCTCCGTCTTGAGCAGGAACGGGTTGAGAACCAACGCCGAGCCGCCGAGCTCGCCCGTGAGCGTGCGGCCGCCGAACGCGAAGCGGCGGAGCTGGCCCGGCAGCGGGAACGAGAAGCCGCGGAGCGGCAACAGGCCGAGGCGGCGGCCCGTTTGGCCGAACGCCAACAACGCCTGGACGCACGGACCCAGATCACCGCGAACGGCCGCCGATTCGAGGCCGGCCAGCCGCTGTTCTTCGACCTGCAGCGGGGTGACACGGTGACGCTCCCGCGTCGGGTCCACGAACCCGGCACGGGGCGGGTGTTGGGGGTGGTGACCCAGGCCGCCAGTCGGCGGCTGAGCCGGGGCCCGATCACGAACTACATCGACCTTGACGTCGACCACCGCGTGGACCAGACCGACGTCGTGTGGCGTGACGAGGTGAGCCTTGCGGAGATGCAGCAGCGGTATGGGGCCAACATCGAGGCGCTCATGCGGTTTGAGATCACCGGGGCCGGGCGGATGGTCGTGATGTACCTCCCGGAGAAGGAGGCCGAGCGGCTGCTCGACACGATCAACAACAACCGCGGGGTCAACATCGAAGACTACGCCTACCCGGAGTTCCGGCGATGAGCGGCCTCCTGATTGAGCGGTCACGCGGGTTCTGGTCCAACGTCGAGGCCTGGTACGAGCACCGGGTGAAGCTGGCGGAACGTGGGCAGGCCGTGGACGACAAACGCAGAGCCGGTATCGCGATCGTCTGCACGGTGAGCACCGTCTCGGTGCTCGTGGGGCTGATCCCCTTCACGCTGTTCGTCACCTCGATCGTCGTCCTGAATCGGCACCATTTCGTCCCGCTCACGATCTCAACGATCACCCTCGGCGTCTTCCTCGCCCTCCCGGCGGTCTTCACTCCGCTGTGGGGCGGGCTCCTGCGGTCACCCCTGGCGACCTACTTCGGCCTCGTTGATCCACCGCCCCACGAGCCGTCGGAGCAACCGCTGGAAGCCAAGCACGAGTGCGACCACTGCCACAAGGTGATCGACCTGGACGCCCCGTGGTACTGGCCGAACGAGCGTCGCACCCTCACGCCGACCGGCAGCGGGCCGTACCACCTCCGCGACGGCGTGGGCCACCTCTTCGCGGCGGTGCACCGCCCCCACGAGCCACGGCCCGACGCGGTGATCTGCGGGTGGTGCCTGGAGCGGGTCTATCCGCTGACGGAGAAACGCCTCCGGGCGAGCGTCCCGTGCGGCTCGCCGCTGGACCCCAACCGATCGAGCTACCACGGGGCCGGGCAGGCCGGGACCGTGGAGATCGACATCGAAGACTGGACGCCTCGCAAGGACCCCAACCCCGAGGCGGTCCTCGCGGCGTGCCACATCGCGATCCCGCTGACCGACGACTCCCGCGACTTCCTCGCGAGCATGGAGGTCAAAGACGGGGTCGAGATGGCCCTGGATCACGAACTCATGGAGATCGCCCAGGAGAAGGTGCGGCTGGAGAAGCAGCGTCAGGTCGAGCTGGAGCACCAGGCCAACCGCGAGCGGGTCGAGGCCTGGTTCAAGCAGCTGTCGGCCTCGGAGCAGGTCGCGGCGTTGATCAAGCAGAAGATCGACGAACACAAGTCCGAAGCGGAGCTGAGGGCCACGGTCAAGGGCCAGCTCGAAGCGTTCAAGCTGATCGACCCCGAGTTCCCGGCCGTCGATCTCGAAGAGATGGTGGACGTGCTGCTCGACCAGCAGCTGCGGCAATAGAAAACCACCCACGGCAGGCTTGGCGTGGGTGGTATGGATTCGGAAGATCATCGACGGCGGGGGCCGAACCGGCGGTCCAGTTTGGCCTGCTCTTCTTTGAGCGTCTGGTCCACCAGGGCGAACAGCGGGATCGCGGTGCGGTCGAGCACCTCGACGATCCGTCCGTTGGTCAACAGCCGGAGGCACATCGCGTCTTGGGCCGACGACTCGGCCAGGCGGTCGAGCAGGGCCTCATGGTCGGACCACACCTGCCGGTAGACCGCCTCGACGGCGGCCTCGGCCGACATCGACCCGCCCTGGGCCTGAACGGCACCGACGAGCATCCGGGCCCGATCCACCGATGGGGTTGGCAGCGAACCGACCGAGCGGCCGCCGCGGGCGTGCACCTCCAGTTGCTCCATCACGTCGCGACTCGCTTGATCCAGGTGGGCGTTGATGCGGGCCAGGAACTTGACGCGTGCGACGCGGGCCGCGTCCGGGCGGAACTTCGCCAGCGAGCGGAGGGTGTCTTCCAGCAGCTTGAGTTTGCGGCCGATCTCTTCTTCCTGGGCGTTGATCGCCGCCTCGGTCGTCAAGCCGGTGGCACGGATCGCGTCCGGCAGTTCGGAAAGGTTCATCACTGTCTCCGTTGGGGACCGGAGCAACCGGCGACGCGTCCACCGCGTCGCCTCGGCTCCCGTCGATCCCCAACGAACGGCCGTGATCTGCCCGCATTATCCCACAGAAATACGAGAAGCGCAAGCCCCCGTTGAGCCGATACGGCCTATGCTCAACCGACAACACAGACCCCCGGAAGCGTCCGGGAGGCCCTCGGGTCTCTCGGACGTTTTTTCATGGTCTGCCCAATAGAAAGCCCCCGACGGGTGTCGGGGGCGAGCGTTCAATCGGCTTCGGCGTCGCGTTGATCGAACCGCCGATTCAGGACGTGGTCGGCGGCCTTCTGGGCCGCACCGGCGGCCTGAATGAGCAGCCGCGGTTCACCGCGGATCTGCTGGAGCCAGCCCTGGCAGTAGGACGCCGAGTCCCCGATCGTGACGGGCGAGAGGCCCGCCTCGGCACAGAGGAACGCGGCGGTCATCTCGGCGACCAGCTCCTCGCGGCTGTAGTCCGGCGAGCCGAAGGGTCGCAGCTCGGTGTCCAGCCCGCGGTCCAGCCGCTTGCTGTGGCCGGTTGAGTGGCCCAGCTCGTGGAACAGCGTGGCGTAGTACGTCTCGCTGCTGCGGAACAGGCCGATCGCGGGGAGGCAGACCACGTCCGCCGACGGGCGGTAAAACGCCCGCCCGAGACTGACGGCAATCTCCGGTGGATCGGGGTACCCCGCGACGATCGCCTCGGCCCGCTCGATCGGTTCGTTGGGCCGCTCGGCGGCCTGCACCGGCTCGGGCACATCGAGGCCCTCGCACTGCCGGGCGTTGAAGACGCGGTAGTGCCGCAGCACCGGGAGCTTCTTCACCTCCCCGGTCTCGGGGTCGGTCTTCTCGAGGAGCTTCCAGAACACGACGAGCTGGCTCTTCTCGCCCGCCTTGACCTGACCGCCGCGGGCCTGGGCCTGGCGGTAGGTGAGCCAGTACGGGTTGTCGTAGCCGAGCGACCAAGCGGCGATCGAGAGCAGGAACACGTTGACGCCGCGGTAGGGCTTGCCGCTCGCGAGGCTGCGGGGCAGCCCCGCGGTGCCGCTGAGGAGCATCGGGTTTCGCCACGGCACGACGCCCTTTTCCAGGGCGTCGATGATCGTCTGGGTGACCTCGGCGTAGAGGTCGCGGCGGGGCTTCTTGGGCTGGGGCATGGATGGGTCTCCACGCCACGAGGACCACCACGCCGACGAGGCCGGTGGCCTCGGGGCGGACGGGTTGAAAGAACAGGAGGGGCTGGGCCCAGCCTGCCACGGCTCACTGTCGGGCGCAAGCGTTGACACCGCCCCACCACCCGTGCTTGGATGGCGTCAGACCTCATTTCTCCCGAGCGATCCCCGCGTCCCTGCGACGCGTGGCGTCGCTCGCGGCGGGCCGCTCCTTTACTCTTTTCGAGGAGCCACCGATGGCCAAGAAGAAAGCCCCGCGGAAGCGAGGCCCACGCAAGCAGCCCAAGGACTGGGTGGATTACGCCGAGCTTCGCACGGCCCTGGTCGTCGAGGAGCTGCTCAACCACTTCGAGATCGAGCACCGGGTCCGGGGCCAGCAGGTCACCGGCCCGTGCCCCTTCCACGACGACGCCCGGCCGTCCTTCTCCCTCAACCGGGACAAGGGCGTCTGGCAGTGCTTCGGGTGCGGGCTCTCGGGCAACGTCCTGGACCTGGCGGTCCGCCTGATGGGGGCCGACCCGGACGACCCGGAGGCGTTCCGCCGGGCCGCCCTCGCGGTCCGCGACACCTTCGCCCCAGACGCCGCCGGGAAACGGCCCCAGACGCCCGCTCGCGGGCGTTCGGAGGCCAAGCCGGCACCACGTCCACCCAGGGGTAGCAAGCCCCCAGCGGGCCACTCAACGACGCAGGCGAAGCCACCGGCCGATGACCGGCCGGTCGTGGTCAACGCCCCCCTGCCCTTTGAGCTGACCCAGCTCGACGGCGAGGACCCGTACCTCGCCGGTCGCGGCCTGTCGCCGGACACGATCGAGGTGTTCGGGCTCGGGGCGTGCCACCGCGGCCTGATGAACGGCCGCATCGCGATCCCGCTGCACGACGCCGGGGGCGAGCTGATCGGCTACGCCGGTCGGCTCATCGACACGGCCGAGCCGGCCGACGACGCCCCGAAGTACCTGTTCCCCGGTGAGCGGGAGCAGGACGGCACGGTCTACCGCTTCGAGAAGTCGCGGGTGCTCTACAACGGGCACCGGCTGCTGGAGCAGCTGCGGGACGACGGCTCGCGGGGCCTGGGCCCCCGGTTGGTGGGCGAGGGCTTCGCCTCGGTCTGGTGGCTGCACCAGTGCGGGCTGACCCGCGTGGTGGCCCTGATGGGGTCGAGCCTCTCGGAGGACCAGGCCGAGCGGATCGATCAGCTGCTGGTCGAGCCGGGCCGGATCGTCCTGCTGCCCGACGGCGACGACGCCGGGGAGCGGCTGGGGGCGGACGCGGCGGCCCGCCTGTCGCGTCGCCACTTCGTTCGCTGGCCCCGCCTGGCCCGCGGCGAGCAGCCCACGGACCTCGAAGCCCAGTACCTGCTGCACCTCAACGTCGAGGCGTTGTCGATGTAGCGACGGCCCAAGACGAAACCACCCCTCCCGCGGAACGGGAGGGGTTTTCTGTTGCTGCTGTTTGGGGGCCCGACGCGTCGGGATCAGAGCCGGTCCAACGCGACCTCGACCTGATCGTCCAGGCGGTCGCCCATCGACCAGGACAACATGCGGGCGATGGTGACCCGTCGCTCGTCCTCGTTGATGGTGAAGAGGAAGAACTGGTCGCGGTGCTTGGGGATGCGGCCGCAGCGGACCGAGGCCAGCTCCGGGCGGTCGAGGTCGAACTTGCGGTAGGCCCGCGGGAAGACGGCGAGGTCGCGGAGCCCCTGGTACGCCCGGCGGATGAACAGCTCCGCGTTCTGCGGGCTGTCGCGTTCGATGTAATCGGCTTGGCGGTGGATGTCCGCGTAGACGGCGTCACGGATCTCGACGTGGTACGTCATACGTCCGACTGACGCTCGGCGTCTCGCCCGCGGAGGCGGGCCAGTGAGCGGGCCTCGGCTTCATCGATCGACAGGGTCGAGAGGCCGGTCGCCATGCCCGCGGCCCAGGCCCGAGCGATCAGGTCCTGCTTGCCCGCGAGCTTCTGGTGCAGCTCCTCGGTCCACAGCAGGTCGTCCAGCAGCGAGGCGAGGAACGCCTCGGGGCTGGCCCACTCG
>CAYOIL010000148.1:0-9980 GCA_964403985.1 uncultured Saprospiraceae bacterium | reverse complement strand
TTATCATCCAACTCTTGGCCTTATTTAAATCGCGAGTTATTGTTATTGGATAATCTTTCACAATTTCATTAAACAAATCTGAAGCCACTTTCTTTTCAAGTTCTAGTAACTTACGTATGAATAAAGAAACTTTTTTAGATCTAAACGATCTAAGTGAGACCGATAGATGTAAAGCTTTTTCTACTACACTCTTTTTTTTTATCCAACTTTTCAATTCAGAAGATTGGATATAATTTGAATCGGTTGCTATAACATTAGAGCTATAGATATTCCATGAGGTGTAATTTAGTTTTAAAGCAGAAATCCATTCCTCGATTCCAGCTTCGCCAGTATTGATTTCTTGTCCTCCGCCAATTAAACAAACGATTGTACACCAGTTTTTTCTATTCATAATTTCTAGAAGAAACTCAGGTTCAGATTTGTTAAAACTAATTTTGCCATGTTTTTTTTTCATGAATTTATTAAGCTGGTCAGTAGTCCAAGCACGCTGAGCTTCATCGAAAACAACCACATTTTCAATTGGAGGGTTGTCATTTTTAAAGTATTCATCACGAAAATGGTGAATGTTTTGAATAAATTGCTGGATTGGTCTTGTTGCATCTGCTTTTGTTATATTTGAATTCCTTCGTCGATCCCTCGTCAACGCCTCTCTTAATACAATTACTAATGGACCATTACCTGATAAATAAACGGCGTGTTCATTCTTATCTTTTTTTTGTCTTTCATTCGCAATATTGAGTCCGGCTAATGTTTTTCCCGCTCCCGGTACGCCACTCACGAAACATATAGATTTTAAATTATTTAATTTGGAGTGTTCAATTATTCGGTTTAAGCAGTCCGATGTTGTTGATAAATTAATTTCGTCTGCATCTGATCTTGAAATTTCTTTTACATTGTGTCCGTGATAAAGTGCTTGAGCAGCTTCAATTATAGTGGGAGTTGGTTTGTACGTTGTGTTTTCCCAGTTCATAGCATCAATATCTTTAGGGCCTAATGAGAATTCAAGAATTGTTTTTTTTATACTTTTTGCATTACACTTTGCAACTTTGTCTAGACTTTGAATTAATTCGATATCATTTTCAATTTCATTCGCCTGTGTTGAAACTAAGAGAGGTATTAACTTTTTATTGTGACTTCCCTCATGAAAGTGCTTCAAATCTAATGTGTAATCCAAAACTTGAGTTATTTCATGTTGTTTATAATTTTTGGAACCTACTTTAAATTCAATAATAAATATGTGATCTTTTATGATAACTACATTATCTACTCTTTTGCCCATTCTCGGAATTGCAAATTCAAAATATAAATGTCCCTTTAGTCCGGACAATTCTTTTTTGAGAATATGGATTTGTTTACGCCACGCTATAATTTGTAATTCTTCAAGAACTTTATTTGCGTGATTGCTAGTTAAAGTGCCGAGTATACTTTCGTCAGATTCTTCGCAAAAGAATTCAATAGTATTAGAATAATAAGCTCTTTGCATAATTAAGAATTTTTTAATTCATAGTGTTTATAGTCATGAATTGGATTTGAGGTTGAGAAGTCTAATAAATCTGAAAGACTTAATTTGAAAAATTTTGCAAACACAGCAATGTTAGAAAGTGAAATATTTCTTTCTCCTCGTTCAATCATTCCAATATATGTTCTGTGGAAACCTGTCTCAAAGGATAGTTTTTCTTGACTTAAATTCTTATCATTCCTTAATTGTCGTATACGATTTCCAAAATCATTTAATACCAACTGATTAATCATTCAGCGAACCTATACTTATTGTATGCACTATGCAACATACAATAAGTATCAAGTGTGTTTCTGCCATAGTTTAAAAGAGTAAACTGCTTGCGCACCATAATTTGATCTTTAAATTTTATATCCTGAACGTTTTATTTTATTTTTAAATCTGACATATTTTGAAAAAAGAATTGAAATTTATTGACTTGTTTGCAGGTCTTGGAGGTTTTCATTTATCCATACAGAAACTGGGACATTCTTGTGTTTTTTCTAGTGAAAAGAAGGAACTGTTGGCAAAACTATATAAAGAAAATTATGGGATTATTCCCAATCGGGATATTCAATTAATTGAAGATAAGGATATTCCAGAGCATGATATTCTATGTGCTGGATTTCCATGTCAACCATTTTCTAAAGCAGGGAACCAATTAGGACTGGAAGATGAGGCAAATGGATCTCTTTTTAATCGAATTGTTGGTATCCTTAAGTACCATAAACCCAAGTACTTTATACTAGAAAATGTAAGAAATTTGCAAGAGCATAATGATGGTGATACATGGAGATATATCAAAAATCAATTAGGCAATAATCTTGGATATACAATAAGCTCTAAGGTGATTTCTCCTCATCATATTGGTATTCCTCAACACCG
This sequence comes from uncultured Saprospiraceae bacterium, assembly GCA_964403985.1. Taxonomy (GTDB): domain Bacteria; phylum Bacteroidota; class Bacteroidia; order Chitinophagales; family Saprospiraceae; genus JAHDFB01. The sequence continues at coordinate 7,597 of CAYOIL010000148.1, read as the reverse complement.
AGAACGTTTCTTTATAGTAGGAAGCTTAAACGGACTTGAACATTTTCAATGGCCAGAGGTATCTTCCATTAAAACAAGTGTGTTTGATTATTTAGATTCTAATTCATCAGCTATTGGTGATTTAGAATCAGAAAAAAGCTATGTGCTTGATTTATGGCAGGAGTTTCTAGATAGGATTCCCAATGATTCAAAATTACCTAGTTGGCCTATCTGGAGCATGGAATATGAAGCAACTTACCCTTTTGAGAAAACCACTCCTTTTAATACAACTAATAGTGTTCTTGGCAGAGTGAACGGAAGTTTTGGGAGATCTTTAAAAGGATTATCACGTGCAGAAAAATTTGCGAACTTGCCGAGTTACGCTCGAAGAGAAGAACTTACATTTCCCAAATGGAAACAACATTACATCAGAAGCAACAGGGCATTTTTTGAAGAACATAAGGAAAGATTAAGGCCTGTTATCTATAAATTACAAGAGTTAGATGTCTCTAGTTGGCAAAAGTTTGAATGGAATATTCAAGGTGGTAAAAGAAATGTAAGAGATTATTTAATTCAGTTTAGAGGATCGGGAGTGCGACTTAAAAGGACGAACTTTTTTCCCTCTTTGGTTACGATAAATACACAAATACCAATTATTGGTTGGGAAGAAAGATACATGAGTCCAGAAGAAGGAGCTAGGATACAGGCTTTAGACGGGATAAAGTTGCCCAGTAATAATTCTGCCAGTTTTGGTGCCTTAGGAAATGCAGTTAATGCTAAAATTGTTGAGCTTATTGCTTCAAGTTTAATTTTAGAATCTAACAAGCCAATCATAGAAATCAAAACCCAAACTCATTCTATAAGTCATGCGTAATATTAATAAAGTATCAATAAAATTCAAATCAGGTGCCTATGGCGCATATCGAAACATGCAAAATAAAGTTTGGTATGCTTTAGCCGAATTCGTGGATAATGCATTACAAAGCTATTTGGATAATAAAAATAGAATTCTTGAAATAAATGGTGAAGATTTTCAATTTTCTGTTGAGCTAGAAATAAATAAAGATCAAAATCTGATACGTATAATTGACAATGCTGCTGGAATTGACGCGGATAACTTTATTCGAGCGTTTGAGCCTGCTAATATTCCTCCAGATGCATCTGGTCTTTCTGAATTTGGTATGGGTATGAAAATTGCAAGTATTTGGTTAGCCGATAAATACGAATTGAAATCTTCGGCAATTGATGAAAAAGTTGAAAGAAGTGTCACTTTTGATTTGGGAAAAGTGATGAGAGAGGAAAAAGAAGATTTAGCAGTTAAGAATAAAAAACTTAATGAACACAGCCATTATACTATCCTAGAATTAAAGGATTTAAGCAATAATGCACCTTCTAATCGAAATCTCAGTAAAATTAAAAAACACTTGACATCCATTTATCGGAAATTCCTCGCCTCGGGTGAATTAGAACTAATAATTAATGGTGAGCCACAGAAGTACATTAAACCTAAAGTTCTAAAAGCTCCAAAAGTTGGTGAGCCAGAGTCTGAAACAATTGTTTGGGAAAAAACATTTGATTTTAATTACAAAAAGAAAAAGATAAGTGGAACTATTGGACTCTTAAATGAAATGAGCACTAGTAAAAATGGGTTTTCTCTTTTTCGACGAGGACGTGTAATTGAAGGGAGTCACGATGAAAGGTATTGTCCCAAAGTACTATCAGGTAATATTGGTAGTCCTCGATACAAAAGAATATTTGGTGACATTGAGCTTGAAGGGTTTGATGTATCTTTTGACAAAGGTAAATTCATTGAAGTTGATGAACTTGATGCTGTTCTTAGGTTAATCAAAGATGAATTGTCTCAGAAGGATTTCAATTTAATAAAGCAAGGAAATGATTTTCGTAAGAGCATTTCTGCAGCAAAGAAAAAAAAGGTAATTAATAAAACTATTGAAGTTGAGAACACAAAAGTTGATAATGAAGAGATTAATAAGGATTTAGATAAGAATATTGGTCAAATTCTTGTCAAATCAAGTACAGGTCAAAAAAATCCTACAAAAGTAAAAAAGCAGAACTTGCGAAAAGGCTATTCAAAAGAATTCAAACACGGCAATAAAGACTTTAAACTAGAAATTAGTTTTATCGAACGACCAGAACGTGATTTGTTAACTCTATTGGAGCAAGATAAGAATACTTATAATGGTATTATTAATCTGTCTCACTCATATTTTGACAACTATCAATTGTCAAGCGAGAAGGACTATGAAAAAGTGTTGGCGATATTTAAGGCACTTCTTTTTGCCGAATTGCTAGCAAGATTAAAAGGTGCTAATAAGGAACATTTAGTACGAAGTAATTTAAATACAATTCTAAAAAATAAATTGTAATGTCAAAGATTGAATATGTTAATAATGATAAAGGAGTAGTTAAAGGAGAACAAACCATTAAATTTCTCGGTAAGCAAAAGAACCTTTCTGATGAAGAACTGCAAATTTTAGAGAAGGAATCTATAGAGATCTTGAATAAATGCAATTCAAATAATGGCGGAAATACAACCGGTTTAGTATGCGGTTATGTTCAGAGTGGCAAGACTTTATCTTTTACAACAGCACTGGCTTTAGCCAAAGATAATGGCTACAATCTAGCAATTATTTTAGCTGGAACGAAAAACAATTTACTAACGCAAACATCTGATAGACTGCAAGACGGATTGGGACGTCAAGGTTTTAAGTTTTTGCAGAATCCAGATTTGCAAAGTAGAAATGATTTAAGCAGGTATTTGAGACAAAGAACCAAGCCAATGGTTGTGGTTACCTTGTTAAAAAGATACAGCAGAATAGATGCTTTTGCTGAGTTATTAGGGGAGCTTAGTAAAAATTTGACGTTGAATGAATTCAAGGCTATAATTATTGATGATGAGGCTGACCAAGCTAGTCTAAATACACTAGCGAGAATGAATGCAACAAGAGGAGAAAGTAGAGAAAGTAGGACGTTCGCATCTATTATGAAGCTTAGGAATTGCATAAATAATCATCATTTTGTTCAATACACTGCAACTCCCCAAGGACCTATTTTGATTGATATTATGAACATGTTGTCGCCAGATTGGTTTCATGTTATTACTCCAGGGAACAATTATATTGGCGGACAAGTATTTTTTGGTCATAGACGAACTGATCTAATAATTGAAATTCCTGAAGAAGAAGTTTATCATGGTAGTAGGAATCGATTGTTGGCACCTCCAAATTCCTTATTTGATGCTATAAAAAGATATTTAATTGGGGTTGCTATTTGTTTTCACGAAGAATCTATATCTGAAGATGTGTTTAGTATGATGGTCCATGCTGATAATGGCAGAGATGATAATGGCTTATTTCGAGATTGGATTGAAGAAATTTTAAGTGATTGGCGCTCTTTATACGATTTAGATGTAACAGAAACGTCTCGATTGGATTTTGAAAATTCAATATGGGAAATATATTCCGATGATTATGCAATTAATAATTCTTTTAGTAAAAATGGTCTATTAGATGAAATTTATGATATAATTAATGAAACCAAAGTTGAACTTGTAATTGGTGGTGAAGAAGAAATTGATTGGAAAAATGATAGAAGTTTTATTTTGGTAGGAGGCCCTAAATTGGATAGAGGATTTACTGTTAAGAATTTAATGGTAACTTATATGCCAAGGCAAAATTTAGGTCCGAGTAATTCAGATACAATACAGCAACGTTGTAGGTTTTTTGGTTACAAAAAGGATTATTTAGATTATTGTCGTGTTTACCTGCCTTTAGGTATGATTGACAATTATGAGTCCTATTTAGATACAGAAGAGTCAATTCGGTCTTTAATTGCAAATAGTGATTCGAATACCTTTAGGAGATCGTTTATATTAAATAGTGGTTTAAGACCAGTTAGGAATAATATTCTGGGAAGTAATGCAGTTCGTACGAGTTTGGGCCAATCCTTTCAGTTTAATGCTCTTAAATTTATTAATGAAAATGAAGCACTTGTGCAAGACTTTTTGATAAAGAATAATAACTTTGAATTATTTCGAGATTACGAAAGCCCTGATAGAAATCATTGGTGCGCAAAATGTGATATAAATGATGCTATAGATTTTTTACTTAGTTTTAAATTAACTAATGATAGAGATCTCGATTTTAGAAATATTCTTGTTCAATATCTTTTGTTTTTAATAGATCATAACAACTTAATAGAGTGTAATGTTTTTCAGATGGCTTTTGAGAGAGGGGATGACGAACCCAGAGAAAGAGGACTTGCAAATGGAAATACCATAAGCAATATTTTCAGCGGAAGGTCGACAACAGGAGCTGAGACTTATCCTGGAGATAGGCTCATAATGGGCGCTGAATCAATTAATATTCAAATTCATAAGATTAAGTTGAAATCTACCGAACACCAAGCGTTGCATGGGAGAATTATATACACATTAGGAATAGTAATTCCTGAAGAATTTCAAACTAGATATATTACACAAGGAAGATGAGTGTTTTAAGTTCTGTTTTTAATAAAATAAACGACGTTCCTTTTTTTGGCAGTGGTTTCTACGGAGTGATTCTTCCCCGAACAGATTGTTACTTAGGAAAAAATAAGGAAAGTCATATTGCTTTAATAATTCCAATGAATGAATTGGATAATACTACATTGACTCCTATTTCATTAAAATATTTCAAATTTACCACTAATGTATCTCTAAGAATTGAACTTGAAAACAATGAATTTGTTGAAGGAGAGTATTTTATTATTCAATTTTGTTCAGATCAAATAGAACTTCAAAATTATTTTATTGGTGTTTGTGAAACTTTTTTGCTAGAAGCTCTGGAATCGAATTCATCAGATTTGCTGATAGAATTAAAAGCATTAATTACAATTTTTGAAAGAACAGCATTGGTTTCGAAATTGACAATACAAGGTTTATTTGCAGAACTTATATTTATCCTTGCAAGTGAAAAAATTGACAATGCAATAAATGCATGGCATACCAATGTCAACAATAAATTTGACTTTGTATACAAGGGTAAGATATTTGAAGTAAAATCAACAACTAGGTCTCAAAGGAAGCATAAATTTGGTTTTAATCAAATCAATAGACTAAAAGATCAGAACGGATATCTTGTATCAATAGTATTGAGTGAGTCTGACTCTGGTAATTCAGTAATTGAATTGGCAGAAACTATAAAAGAAAAAGTCACCAATAAGCAATTAGCCGCCAAATTGCATGAGCTGGTCCTTAAAACCATAGGCTCTGATCTGGATAGAGTGAATGAAGTGAGATATGATTTGAAGTCAGCGAGTGAATCAATAGAAATATACAGCTCACAATTCCAAATTATTGAACGAACTAACATCCCGAATCATATTAGTGAAATAGGATTTCTAATTGATTTCGACTTATTGCCCCCCATGAATATTAATGTCGTAGATATTTTAAATTGAAATCACATTGGTAGAATATATAAATGACTTTGAACTAGTTATCAATTCACATTTCGGTGAATTAAATGTGAGGGCATCAAATGTATTGAATTCCTATTTGGTTAATAATTCCAATGCGTTGCAAAAATTGTTTGAGAGTAACTCAAATGATTTGTTTATTACACTTCCTAAATGTGGTAGAAAAACAGCCATGGAGCTATTTGAGTTTATTGAACGTTGCAAAAACGAGATAGATATTCCTATAGACAACAAAGAAGAACTTGTTCAAAGTGCCGAAAGTTCTATTGAAAGATTTAAAACAATAATAGGAATTAAAAGGAATGATTTGAGTGCCAGGGGGCAAACAATTCTTGATGCCATATCTAATACTATTGGAATAGGACGGGAGCAATACGATTCACTTTTGACATATAATGAAGTTATTAATATTCATAGTTGCGGAGAAAAAACTGCAAAAGAGTTGGAGGTTTTTTTTCAAAATTGTAAAAAAAATACCTTAGAAACAAGTGTTGTTCCGAAAAAGTTAACTCTACTTTATGAATGTCTTGGATTTAATTTGTTAGAATATATTGATTTCAATTTTTTCGCAAATAGCGAAGAAATTGAACTGAAAGAAATATTCGTATTCATAGATTTTCTAATTAAGAAACGTTTAGATGGTAGAGGTAAGGATATTGTTGAATCGTATAATAAATCGATATTCAATCGAGAAGAACTTCAACAAAAGTATTCGTTGTCGAAAGAAAGGGTGCGACAGCTATTTAGAACAACTATAAAACGTATTATAGGAATAATAGAAGAATTGTATGAATGCATAACCAATTCTAACTTGATGATTATTAAAGAGGATCATGGTGATTTTATTGGTACTATTGACTTGCAGCTAGACGGTTTGCCGTTTGATCTTTCATATTATGCGTATTCATTCTTTTTAGAGAGCTATGATTTAGTTATTCAGAATGATAAAAAAGACATTTACAGATTTTTGACTAAAAGACATATTTTAAACCGTCTCAGATTAAATGAATTAGTAGCTACATTAGATAAGGTTCCGGTCTTAAGAGAAACTGTAATTAAAATTAATATTTTCGAATTCTTATTTGATAATTCTGACCTTGATCTTGTTCAAGAGTTTTTAGTTAGATTTCTAGCCAAAGAGTATGATGCTCAATTGGTGAAAAACAATATTCTTTTTGAAAGAACATCAAAACTTAAGGACAAAGATAGAATCAGAAAGATTTTGAATGAGGCAAATAAACCATTGACTCTTGATGATTTGTTAAATCGCTATAATTTGCGATACCCGACTAGAAAAAAGAGCAGACCTGATACGATTAGATCTCTTTGTTTAAGAGAGAAAGAATTTGAACTTTTTGGACGAAGTAAATATGGGTTATCAAAATGGTCTAGTGAGTTAAATATTGCACCAGGTACAATTAAGCAGATGATTCAATCTTATTTAAAGGACAAGCCTAGTCCAAGACATTTTTACGAAATATTCGTGCATGTTGAAAAATATCGTGACACCAGTGTCGAAAGTGTTTATAGAAATATCCAGAGTGACCCAAAAAAGATGTTTAAGAATTTTGGTTCAGGATTCATTGGACTTGCGAATAAAGAATACTTAAAAACTTCATATCGACAAGTTCCTCGTAATTGGTTTGCTGTCTGTAAGGCTGAATTTCTCAAAGATAATATTGGATTATTTGGAATTCATGAACTCTGTAGTAAACTGGTTTTGTATTTTAGGAAATACGAAATAGTACAATTTAGTTATTTGTTAGATGAGCGCATCAAAAGAGGCGATTTAATTTTAAGGGAAGATGGCAAATTATATTTACCAGAAAAAACAAATGATAAATTGTCTCTTCTATTCGATTTGTTAATGTCAAAAAGTATTGAAAAAAAAGAGATAAAAGATTTAATGGAATCGAATAAGCGATTGGAGGCTTTACATAGAGCAATGTTATTTTTCGAAGAAACGGAGAATATAGAAGTTGAGATTTCAGAAGTCACAAATGTTCTACTAAAGGTTTATAAATCGGGGCATTGATTCTTTTTAAGTTAATAGAAAAAAACTAATCCATCGCAACTCCTTAATACCCCCATCCCCCAACAATTTCTTATCTTTACCAATCAGCATGAAAAAGTTAGCTAC
>CAYOIL010000147.1:0-10008 GCA_964403985.1 uncultured Saprospiraceae bacterium | reverse complement strand
GCTCTAAATACTATTGAACACTATTTTTATTGATAGTTATTGAATATTCTGTTACGTCCCCTTCAGGGCTTAAAAAAAGATTTTTCACTTTCTGTATGGTGGATTTTATCCACCACTTAGATGTTATCGCCCCTTCAGGGATGGTGCTAAATGTCTTTTAATTCATATACAGAAATATGAATATTTAGAAAGAGATGTTTTTCAAGAATTTCTTTTCTTAGTTTATTCCTCTTTCAACTGGTGAGGGTCTTTTGGTCGTAATAATACAAAGAATGGGATTAATCCTGTAAGAGCAATAAATGTATTTATGATATATCGTTCAAGGCCTAGTACATATAATATTCCAATTAATAACAACTGGAATCCAAGACCATAAATAGATATGCAAGTCATGAACCAAGAAGGAAAATCACCCTGAGAGGGAGCTTTGGGATCTATTTTATAAACAAGGTTATCAAAGATACCATAAAGTGTATTGTATACTTTAAAATATGAGTTAACGATTGATTGTGTTTCACCGGGAAATGCTGTCGGAGGATCATGCTCGAATATTCTACTCGTTTTGTCTCCATTCACTTTATTTCTGAGAATCACATAATAATAATTATATAAAGTTCCTTGTAACTGCATGCCAAACCATACAATAAATCCAAGTAAATATGAACTATTATTAACGTAGCAAATTGCTAATATGAATAGGAAATTTAAGATTATATCTGCTATCGAATCCAAATATCTTCCCCTATGTGATGGCGTTAATTTAACTCGCGAGAGTTCTCCATCTGCAGCATCAAGTGTTGACTTCCAAAAGATAAAGAAAAGAACACCCCACTCGTATCCCATTAAGATGCAATACACTCCTAACAATCCCGCTACTACAAACAACCATGTAACATGAATCGGAGTAACCGAAGTATTTTTCAAACCAGATGCAATTACTTTAGCCACTGGGCGTCCATAATCAGAGAGGTCAAGAAATTTATATTCTGAAGGTAATTTAGACATTTAAGATTTTTACCATTATTAAATCTTAGTTAGTTGAATCAAAATGGTAATGATTTTGGAAAAATTAATATTTTAAAACTTAAACCCAAAACATGCAATAGGGCTTTGTTAAGAGGGGCAATAATACAATAAATAAATAGATTTGGATGATTCTATATAGGATCAATAATACAACAGAAATTTTAAAAAATAATGTGTCTGAAAACGACTGTGAAACATTGATTATTCATTAGTTTTTTCGTTATAAATTGTCTAATGTATAATGTCGGTTAAAGAATCCTTTTTCTTTAAAAATAAATTAGACAAATAGTGTTAAAACGAAATCATAAAAAGATAGTATGCCTTAATTTATAGAAATAAAATATGAATCTTTAGAAAAAGCAGAATATTCGACAAGTCCCTCTTTTACCAATTGCATTAATCTTTCTCTTTCTTCTGTATTTCGATAAGCTTTATTGCTTATTTCATTTTGTAAGATTCTTAAGCCATTTTGATGCTCATTGTATATCGACTGAAAATATGCTTCAAGTTGACCTAAGTTTTTGCATTCTGAAAGTAGATTATTAATGAATTTTCTTGAGTACAATTCAGAAGCATCAAAGTGAAGCTGTTGAATTTTTAGTAAACTAGTATCTTCTTTATTTGTAATAAATGATTCAAACGGTTGGAAAAAAGTTTTTGCTTCTACTTGAACATTTCCTTTAATTGGATTTGAAATGTATTCAAATTTGAAGCCTGACATCGTTGTAGTAATTAACTGACTATTAGTATTTTCACCCCTAAAGTCTCTAAGTTCAAGTTGTCTTTCTGGATACCATATAATTTCGTTTTCATAAGTCCACATATTTTCACTAAACAGGAATGTTCCCTTTAATCTATGACAAGTAGAATAAGCATCTGGCACTTTATGTTCAGAAATTTTTATTCCATTTGCTCCGATGCTTCTAGCTTTTTCAGTTGCCATATTAACTACAGTAGAGTAGTTACAATCTAAGGTTAATCCTGCATCTTTAAATTCGAAACGACCAAGGTTTTGAAACTCAGACATATCGATTTCATCCTTATCGGAAAAGACTCTGAATGATTCAAATGCCATAATTTTTTTTGTGCCTGGCTTTAAATCGTAGACACTAAGGCCGGTAGAACAAGAAGAGAAAATAAATAGAAGAAGTAAAAGTTTTCCAAGCTTCATTTTTTACGTTTTTGCAAAGGTAAAATTTATATTTTAAAGGGATGGAAGCATAAAAGATGTATTTCAACCATTTTAGTTTGGCATAGATTTTGTTACTTTAAATTCGAGTATACAACATATTAACTTTAACTTTTAACAACATGAAATCTATCCTCACATTGGTGTTGATGACACTATCGGTTATTGCATTTTCACAAAGTATTTCAAACACATCTGTTCCAAAAGTAAGTTTTAAGGAAAGCACATATTTCGTTAATGAAGGAGAAAATCTTGAAGTTTGTTTAGACCTTAAAAATTTTCCTGCAAATTATCCAGGTAAAATTAAAATCCAAGATAAATACGGAAAAGCTACTTTTTTAGAATCAACAAATATTGAGATCCCTATAACAAATGGTGAGGTGTGTTATGTAATTAATTCCTCAGCGCCAAATAATGAAACAGATCCATTTAATACGCAAGAACTTCAAATTAAATATGAAATTCCAGCAGATAGTGTTTTAATAACTTCACCGATTTCTGAAGCAATAATATTTCTTAAAGATGACAAACCTCCAATAAATGATTCATCTCTGCCTTTCTTTTTATTTAAAGGGGTAGACAATAATGTAGATTATTCTTTTAGTATATCAATAATTGCAGCACAATACATTGAACCCGGAACTAAGTTTCTTATTACTAATGCTAATTACTTAAATGGATCATGGGTTCCTAAACAAGGAGAATTTTTTGAATATATAGAAGTTGAATGGAAAGGAAAATATTTATTAACACCTGGTACTGTTCTATGTTTTAAACGAAATGAAAGAAATGGTTTTGGGTCAATTCTTGATTCATGGGAAATTACGATAAACGAAGAAGTTCTATCCCGGGAATTTACAACATATGATAATATTTCAGATCGTTTTTTAAGTCCTGACGAATGGACTAACTTATACTTATTAAAGGATTTCAACAGTTTGCATCAATCTGATATATATGACGGAATTTCACTTGGCATATCCAGAAACGATTTTAGTTATGACATTCCATTTATTGATTCATTATTTCAACTTTTCTTTTTAGATATTCCAGAAAGTGGGTTTGCTTATGTTGATTGTCATCCTTTTCTGGAGGGTTGTGAATTAGTCGAATATTACAAAGATTATGCAAATTGGACTAGTGGATTGGGTTCCACAGAAAACACATTAACTATTGAACAAGTGTGTAAAAATGAATGTGGAGAAGACTGCTTAGATATTGAGCTTTCAGCAACAGTAAATTGCACAGATTCAAAAATCGACTTTTTATTTCTTTTAGATCGATCTGGAAGTATTGTGAATCAGGGAGAATTTGATCAATTACAAGAAATTGTTGCAAATGTGTCTAATTATTTAGATTGTGAATCGGATGAGATAAGGTTTGCAGCAGCTTCTTTTGCTGGCAATGGTAGTTTTCAAATTATTGAAAACTTTCAATACGATGCGTTAGATATTAGTTATTATAATCCACCTGGTGGAGGAACAAATGTTTACAATGCATATAATAGATTAAAATTATCTATCGATAATGGTGAATTAGTTCCTAGAAGTGATGCAAGTCTTCACGTTTTAACAATTAGTGATGCTCCCTCTTACAATGGTAATGGAGCAGATCCATATGAAATTTATAAAACTCTAAAAACTGAAAATTATAATATAAAAAATTACATCATACATTTTCAAGATGATAATACTTTAGAAGCAGAAAAAGAGGCTGCAACAGCGAGCTCTAAAAATGGACCATATTTGGGTATACTAGATCCTAACCCTACAGACCCAGAAGGAGAAGGTCCACCGCGACATTTGTATGTATATAATAATATAACAAGTCAAATAAACGAAGCGATTGAATCAATTACAGCTTGCCATGTTATTGAATTTCTTGTGCCAGAAGAAATTAATAGCCTTAATACAATTATAGAAGCAAATAATGGAGGGGAAATTTATAATACTGATGAGACTATTGTAGAAACAAATGGTTTGGGATCATATACAATTACCGTTACAGATATAAATGATTGTGAATATTCTTTTGTGTATGAATTTGATGACTTAAGCAATTGTGAAGATATATTATCTGGGGGTGACACAACTGATCCACCTGATGATGATAGAGGAAGAGAAGGTAGAAGTCAAAATAATTCAAATTTAAGCCGGCATATATTATATGAAGCCGAGGATTACTTTGGACAAGATATTTTCTTCGATGTTTTCTTATATCCAAATCCTGCTTATGAATCAATTAACCTTTCCATATCGAGTGTAATATCAAGTTCATATTCTTTTGAAATTTATGATTCGAGCGGAAAGAAAATTAATTCCTTACACACTAAAAAGGATGCAATTAAAATTGAGGTAGGAGAATATACTTCTGGATTGTTTTCTATTGTAATAAAGGATAATGCTGGAAATTCAGTTGTTAAGAAATTCGTAGTCTCAAAATAAACATAACATGAAAAATTTAATAAAAATAATACTTGGCATTTTATTATGTCATACTATGCTGTTATCTCAATCAGGGATTAATGCACCAAGTGGATCAAGCAATATTAATCAAAATACAGGTAAATCTGTTTATACGGTTCCATTGCATAGTATTAACGAACTAGGATTAAACCTTCCAATATCTATTCAAAATAATATGGGAGGATTAAGGGTCGAAGATGTAGGAGGAGAAATTGGATCTGGATGGAATTCTAATTTTATTCCTACAATCACTAGACAAGTAAGAGGCGCTTCAACGGATGAAAGGATGTCGCATGATAATTTTTTTATTGACAATATTCCTTTGTTTCATCAACATTATACTTATGGATATTTTGAAGCTCCTTTAAACGATGAATGTGAAAATGTTGCCCCAGAAAACTGCCTAGTTGATTATGTTCCAGATTTATTCTATTATAATATCTATGGTTATTCGGGTAGCTTTTTTATTAAATTAAATGATGATTTTTCTCTTGAGGTTATACAGATGTCTCCATCCGATATTTTAATTCAATTTAATATCCAAAATAACTATGAAGATATAGCAATAGGCGGACATAATGTTAATCCCAATAGTAATATTCAGAGGCACATTATCGGTTGGAAGGTTACACTTCCAAATGGAAATATAATTAGTTTTGGTGATTTTGATGCTGATTCTTTTTCAAAAGAATATACTGAATACACAATGTTCCATAGACAAAGAAAATTTGGTAATGAAACTTTTTCATATAATGTTGAGTACTCATCAAAATGGTTTGCAAAATCATTAGAAAACCAAAATAATACTTTAACTTTTAATTATGAGGATGAGCTTTATGAATTGAAACAAGAACAAAATTCATTTATCGTTTTTAATAAGCCTGAAGATATATCAGAGGAATATTCATATAATTCTGAAAATGAAAGATACTTTTTTACAAAAAGAATTAAAACAATTTATAGTAAATACCAATCAATTAATTTTAGTTATGATTTACCAAGAAACAACGTGTTAAGTATATTACATGAAGATTTTACTGATCAAAAACCCAAATTATTAGATTATATTACAGTAAACTTAAATAATGGTAATTGTTTATCTAAAATAAAATTTAATTATTTATATGATGAACAAAATGTTAATGGGTACATAAGTAAATATTTTTTAAAAAGTATAAGTAATGGTAGTTGCGATGATAAAATATTGAATACGTCTTCATTTACATATAATAATGAAAATAAAGCACAGCAAACGGCAATATACGCTAGAGACTACTGGGGATATTATAATGGTGAAGATAAAAATGAGAGTTTGCTTTCAATACCACAAATAAATGCTTCTTGTTATGTATTTATACATTCAGAAGAAAACGAAGTAAATAGAGAGCCAAATGAGGAATTTTTAAAATATGGTACACTTGAAAAGATTGAGTATTCTAATGGAATGGTTGAAAGATATGATTACGAAATCAATGATTTTCCCGCGGTGAGTTACGATTTTGAAAACATATTAACAGTTACAAAATATGTCCAAAACGGATACGAGTGTGGTAATATTACATCTTCAATTGATTTAACACCTGCTTTAAATACTGAATATCAAATTTTACTAGATCAAGTTAATAGTAGTTGTCAGCAACATCCAATTTATTCTCCTTATTTAAAAATAAAAGTATTTAAAGATGGTCAATTGCATTCTCAGAATTCAATTAACAAATCTCTTATGAGTTGGCATGAGATCGAAACGGAGTTAAATCTAAATAGACTCGAGACTTTTAATTTACAATTTGAAATTGTATATAATTCTGAATTTGATATTGAGGGGGCATATAATATTTCTTTAAATGAAATACCTATTATTAATTCAAATCAAAAGGCAAGTGGATTGAGATTAAAATCCCATACAATAAATGATATAACCACAAATTATGAATATGTCCTAGAAAATAATATTAATCCTACTTTAGAACATTATACTGCAGAATTTTGTGAAGCTTGTACAACAAAAGATGATGGAATCGAAACATGTTTATCATGGAATGATGAAATTAAAAATATTTACTTTGGCTGTGAGACTAAAGTTGATTTAGCTGTTATTTCAAACTTTAGAGGTTGTTCAGAGGAACTTAAAGGAGAAACGCGAATTGATTTTGTCTCGAAATATGAAGAATTTTCTTTTGCAATTATTGTACCTACACAACAAGCGCAATCGGATTATGAGTTAGAAGATTTAATAAATCATGGATTAATTCCTGGACAGGTATACGATATTATTATTTCAACAAATGCTACTGACAATTCTTCTTTATACTGTACATTAAATTTAAAGATATTCGATGATTTGCCTCCTTCTAATGAACTGTTATCAAGTGGACAATTATTGAATTCCCCTTATAATATAGGAATATTTAATTATCCTGGAATCGATAACACTAATGGCGAGTGTGATGATGAACTAAAATATTATTTGAACACAAATTCGCAAAGTTTATTTAACTCGAACTTGAATGCAGAGGTAGTTTACAGTAGAATAAAATCATACCAAGATTTAGATAATGGTTATACTATTTCTAATTTTAATATTAAGACAGATAATATAAATAATTATAGAATAACAAATTCTTTAAATCCGTTAATACCTGTTTACACAGAGGTAAATACGATTAGTAACTCTTTCTTAAAAGATGATTTTAGTCTTCCTATTTCAATAGAAATGTATGATTCTGATGATAAATTAGTACATATTGTAAATAATGAATTTATATATAAAGAGAATGTTATAAATTTTCCTATACTGTATAAATATAATAATTGTGATCCATTAGTGCCAGGTTATTTAAGAAAGTTTTCAAGTTTTAATGTTTTCACTTCAAATATTAATCTTCAAAGTAAATTAACAAAAGTAGATAATGTTTCGACTACTTATGAATATTTATATAACGATAATGATTTATTAAAAGAGACTACTTTTTTTAATACAAATTTTAGTGATCAGAAAAGGACTAGTTCTACAGTTTACTCCAATGAATTAAGTGAGTACAATTGGTTAACACAACTAAATTATATTTTGCCAATAGAAACATTAGTAGATGAAGGTCTTGGGGGTGGAACAAAATATGAATACGCACTTATAGATGGCAAGGTAAGATTAATAAAGGAATATTCTTTGGACAATGATCAAGACGAAGAATCTAAATGGATTGTAATTAAAGAAAATTTATCTTGGAATGATGATGGTCAAGCTACTGAGATATGGTCTAAAGTTGATAGTAAGAATACAATACTGAATTATGAAAGTGGTTTATTAAAATCATCTTCCTATGGTGTAAGAGAAACAACATATGTTTATGATGATTACAGGAGACTTGAGCGTACCACAAATTCATTAGGAATTAGTACTTTCATTGAAGAATATGATGTATTTCATAGGAAAAAAAATATTCATTATGGTGTTTTAGGAGATGAAGAAACTGGGCTATCTAAAACAGAATATGATTATATTATATCTCAGCAAGAAGATGAAAGAATAATTACTAAAAAGACTTTTTCCTCTGGAGATTATAATATCCCAGAACAAAATTTAATTTCATCTTTTGATATTTATGGTCGTGGCTATAAAGAAGAGCAATTAAATTTCACACATGATGGTAATAATTTTATTACTTATTCAAATTATGATGAATTAGGAAGACTTGAAACTAATATTAATCCTTCTTCTGGATTAAGCGCTTCTTTACACATCTATGAAGCTAGCCCCTTAAATCGAGTTTTAGAATATAAGCCACATGGAACGAGTAATCGAATTTTATATGCATACGGTAATCAAGTGTCTAATATTGATGGTTATCCGACTTCTTATTTTATTAAATCTTCTGTTATTGATGAAAATGGAAATGAAACCAAATCATATTCAAGTATTGACGGAAAACTTGAGATTATAGTTGATGCATTAGACTATAAAACGGAGTATCGCTATAATGATAGAAATCAATTACTTTCAGTAACCTCTCCTGATGGTTCTTTGTACGAATATATCTATGATGGATTCGGTAGGTTAGTACAAAAAATAATTCCTAAAAAAGGAACATATACCTATTTATATAATCAGTATGAACAAATTGATTTAGAGATTCTTCCGAATGGCGAAACATTAAATTATAATTACAATAAAGACTATAATTCTTTTTTAGAGTCAGTCACAAATTTTGATCAAGAGGTTTTGCAACGTTATGAACCCTATCACGAAAATTTAATAACAGATTTAGTAGGTGATGAATATATAAAGGTTCTTGGAGAGAATAAAGAGTTACATCATAAGTATGTTTATGACGAATATGGGAGATTAGAAGAAGAAAATAGAGAATTTTATGAAGGATCATCTACATATAATTATATATATGATAATAGCGGGAATGTAAGAAATGTCACAAGAGTTCATACTCAAGAGGATGGTACATCCTTAAATTATAGTACTACTTATACATATGATAAAGGTATTAGGCTAGAAGAAATAACTGGAACATTTCATGGAGTAACTGATGAGCTTTTGATTAATCGTATGAAATATGCGGATAATGATTGGTTGATGTATAAAAATCAAGGAGATTTACATGCAGAAGTTTATTCTTATAATAGTAGAGGTTGGTTAAATTCAATAAATTCTGTTGAAAATACATACGATGTTCCTTTACCTAACTGTAATCAAATTCATAGTGACAAATGCATAAGTATAGGGGAAATACCATCTATTGAGGAGGATATTTATGAAGAAAATCAACCAGCTAACAATTTATTTGCCATTGAATTTCATAGGGATCAAAACTTTTCTTTAAATGCTCCAGCTCAGAGAAATGGAACAATTTCATGGATGGAGTGGAGAGTAAAAGGAGAAGATTCTCAGCAATATGGGTTTACTTATGATAATATTTATAGATTACGTGAAGCAAAATATAAGGCTGAAGATAAGCCAACATGTATTAATAAAAACGTGGGGGCTTATGATGTATCAATAGGAGAATATGATGAGGTAGGAAATATAGGTTTTATAAAGAGAAATGGTCTTGTAAATGAAGATTTAGATAATCCCGAATACGGTGAAATAGATGATATTATCTTATCATACGTAAATGGATCGCTTGAAAAAATAAAAGAAGAGGGAAATTTAATTAAAGGTTATAAAAGTGCTGATGGTTCTACTAAAACAGGAACCGTAGTATATGAGAATGGCAATGTTGTTTATGATCCTATTCGTGATTTAAATGAAGTAGAGTATAATTTTCTTGATTTACCAACTAAAGTTACTACCACAAAAGGCATAATTGAATTCAC
>CAYOIL010000146.1:0-10015 GCA_964403985.1 uncultured Saprospiraceae bacterium | reverse complement strand
TAAACTCTTAATAATCAACAAAATGTATAAGCTAGGTAATCCCGAACTCAGGTTAAAACATTTCTCACTTTTAACTACATTTCAGTAAACTTACTAATCACTTAAACCTAAAAACCTCAACAGCTTTATCGCTTAATCTTTATTTATATAAAAAGCCGAAAGCTTTTAAACATCCTTCTCGATGGCAAATCCCGCAACAAAAAACCTCGAAGATTCTGTGTTTAAAAGCCCTGAAAGGGCAATCCATCCCAAAATGTGGGCACCGCACATCATTCAAAAGCCTCGAAGAGCTCCCAAAAGCCCTGAAAGGGCGAAACACCTCAAAATGTGGGCACAGCCCATCATTATAAAGCCTCGAAGAGGCTCCCTAAAAGCCATGAAAGGGCGAAACATCCTTCTTGGGGGCAAAGCCCCCAAACAAAATCTATGTCCTATTCACCAATCTCCCTAAGCACTTAAAACTTCACCCGAACTCCTCCTAACCCACTCACTCCCAAAGCATCATATCCCTCCCATCTCGCATTCGAACTATTTAATAAATTAAACCCTTTTACAAACAATCTTACCTTCTTACTCACCGCATAATCAGCTTCAAATTGTAAATCAATAAAAGAAGCATTACTTTCTTCTGAAAACAAAGGATTAAATAACAAAACTGAAAGTCCTGGCTTCAATTGAAGCTTATCTCCTAATAATGAAATCGTAGAGCCTAATTGCCACTCTAGATCATAATATCCTGCAATGTCCACTCCCAAAGTATCACGCAAATTCCGATACATTATACTCGTTTCTAGCCCTACATTCTTAGCAACTTTATAACTTCCAAATGCGCGAACATTCACCGCATTACCATCAATCATCTCAACATCATACACGTAATCAGCTCCCAACGAATCAAGACTATACGATTGAATATCCTTATACAAAGAATAATACACATCCGCTCTATAGGACCACTTTTCATTCCTTCCCTCTATTCCTCCACCAAATTGCATCTCTCGTTCGATCCCGTATGTTGACAATTCTCTTATGAATGGATTGTATTCATATGTATTCTGATGATTATTTTGATTAAATCGCGTTTGGGCGAAAGCCCGAACAACTAATAAGTCACCCATTATTTTATAACTCCCTTCTACCTGAGGATAAATCTTCGTTTCATCATCTACCACCAAACTCGCACCCAATTTCAACTTAAAAGCATCAATAGCATAAACACCATATGGATCAAGTAAAAAAGCGCCATAACCATTAAGCGAATCCACATTGCTAGATGTATTTAACAAGGTCGCTTCTAGTCCTGCTCGCCAATATTCCTCAACATATGTTGAGGACGCTTTAAAACGAATTGTATTCTCTCTGAAACTTGTTAAAACCAAATCATTTACATTAAACCTAGAAAAGTTTAATGATGCATCATAGTGAAATTTTCCATCCGAATTAAATCCTTTTCCAAATCCCACTTCCACTCCATACGTATTATCATATCTGTTGTTTCGGAAATCTCCATTTCTTTCCAAAATCTCATTCTTGTCAAATGCCAAATCAATTTCAGCTCTAGCTTCAAGTCCATTTCCAAATCCATATGAACCATAAATCTGACCATCATTTCTGTAAAAGCCCGATGGTAATTTATCTCTATGACTAGAAGCTAAATGTTTATATCGAAGTCCCAAGTTCAAACGGTTATTAATCGCGTAATCAGCGAAAGCGAAACCTTCACTTAACCTTGGATATCCATAACCAAAGCTCAATAATGAATTATACATCGGAATTTCTTCTGGTGAAGGTAAAGCTACCGGTCGAATCGTAGGAGGTAAATAATCTAATTCCAACTTTCTCAATTCCACATTATAATCATAAGTTAATACACTTGTTTGAACAACAGGAGATTGCGGGATTAAACGCAACATTTGCGCTTCAGCCAAACGAGCTTGAAAGTCCTTTATAACTTCCACCTCATCGCCAGGCAATTCTGGAATAGTTGTATTTTTTGTTGTATCAACCTGAGCGTTTACCTGTAATATAACCAGTAAAAATGTGCTTAATGTACTTAGTATCTTAATCATTTTGACCTTCATTTTCTTTTTCTAAAATTAATTGATCGGAGCTCGTTTGCTCCTCAATTCTATTTCGCTCTTCTTCCATTTTCCTAACAATTTCAAGCCTTGAATTGGCTAATTTTGAAATATCTTCATCCCCTGCATAATTCTCTACAACTGCTTCTAGTGCTGCCCTTGCCTGTAATAAATCCTCCTTTTTTACTAAAATATCACTTAGTAATATTAGATTTCGAGCAACCCAATTTGGATACGATTTATACTCAATGATGAAAGACCGAATCCTTGCATCTGCTTGGTCTAATTTATTTTGCTCATATTCTATACTTGCCAACATAAACTGAGCTTCAGCTGATTGCTCAGACACGCCCGTGGAAACTACAGCATTCAGATAAGGAATCGCTTTTTCATATTCTTTACCCTCAAAAAATACTTTAGACAAATAATATCTTGCTGCAAATCCATCTTCTTCTTTCATCAATGCATTGGATAAAATCTTTTCACTCATATATTGTAGAGCTTCATTATCATCCATTTGCATGGCACTTTTCATTGCCCCCATCTGCGCCTCATATCGCAATACTTCATCTGATTCGATTTCTTCAAGCAAACTGTAATAATCAAATGACTTTTTAAAATCCTCCGTGTGGTAAAAAGAGATAACTGCAGATTTATGCAAACTTGGCAGGTAAAATTCATTAGCACCTTTGGATAAAACAACTTCATAATCGTTCAATGCCTCGGCATATCTTCTAGTATTCAAGAAGGACTCCCCTCTTTTGTAATAGGCTTCTACAAGATTGAATCCACTTGGATATCTTTCTAAATAATTACTATATGCTGCGATTGCTTTATCATATTCACCATTTTCATAAGGGACTGATCCAGCTTTATAACTCAAAGAATCTTTTTCAAAATCATTTATCTTAATCCCACTCTTTTTCTCAACAAAATCAAAAAACTCATCAGGTTTACCTAAGTTCTCTACATATATTTCCTCTAGCGCAATAATTGCTTCTTGAAGTTCATTTGAATTTGGATTATAATTAAAAAGGTCTTTATAATATCGTATGGCATCATTGTTATTCCCTTGATTAAAAGAAATAAGTCCTAGTTTTAATAGAATTTTAGTTCGGAGATTAGTTTTTGGGTAATTGTTAAGAATCCGGTTGAAAGATCGTTGAGCTTCACTAGGTTCATTGATAGCAAGAAGGGTTTCAGCATTTTGAAAAATTGCAAATTCAGCTAAACTGCTTTTTGGATATCGCTCTACCAATTCATCTAAAGTAACCATTTTTTCAAAGGGTTTACCTTCCAGTCCTTCTATTATTCCTTTTTGATAAAGCGCATAATCTGTTCCTTTTCTATTTAATTGAATAGCCTGGGCATAAAGAGTAGACGCCTGTGCATAATTATTAATTCTGAAATAACAGTCAGCTGCTCTGAGTAAGGCATCCATTTGTAATTTGGGTTCACCCAAAACCCCATATTCAGTCGCAGCTTTGCTTAAAAAGCTTCTAGCAGAAGTGAAGTTTTTACTTTTCAAATAATTGTATCCTTGAATATAATTAGCATTCGCTTCATTGACATCCTGAGGAAAATTGATTCCTGTTCCACTCAATGTGAAAAAGCGATTCATATAATCTATACTTCTTGAATAATCGAAATCTTGATTGTAAATAGAGCCGAGGCGAAAATTTGAAAGAGCAGTAAATTCATTATTTACTGGACGTTTTAGACTAGTCAAAAAATATTTTTCGGCTTGCCTAAACCTCTGGTCAACAAGAAATTGCATACCATACATATAGGAAATCCGTTGGAATGTTTCTTGAATTAAAGGACTTTGCATTTCCATACCTTCTATAAATAAAAGTGCTCTTTCGTAGTCTTTTGTATTATTTAGAATCTGGCTCAAAACCGTTTGAGATTCTGCGAAATACAATGAACTTGGATTAATTTCTTTTAATATGTCGAGAGCTTCTCTATCATATCCTAATTCAGCAGATAGTTTTGCATAATTGAAAAGTGCTTCCTCAGCCAAGCCATCAATATATGTCATACTGGAAGTCCTTTTGAACGCAGCTAAAGCAGCATTCTTATCTCCATTATTGACATAGGACTTAGCTAAATAATTATTTGCATTTTGTCCAAGCTCAGAATCTTCATTTGCAATTTCTAAAAATTGAGTAATTGCTTTCTCATATTGATGTGTCTTGTAATACGCAAAACCGAGTTGATAAAAGTCTTCAGCTCTTAATTTTTCAGTATTATCTACATAATATGCCAAATGCAGGATAGCATTTTCCATGTCATCATTAGCAAAATAACTCTGCCCTATCAACCCTCGTATTTCCTTTATATTTTTTGTCTTAGAATCCTTGATCCGTTGCGATCCATAATCAATAACTTCCGTAAAATCACCTTTTGTAAATTGTAATTGAGTTATGAGGTAAGGAATTCTATTTTTATAAGCAGATGAATTTTCAAGTTCTTTAAACCTAGTGATTGCACCATCTAGATTTTCAGTAAAATATTCGGACATGCCGTAATAGTAAAATGCCGGATAATAATATCTGTCTTTAAATGGAATGACTTTATCAAAAAGCTTTTTGGCTCCATAAAAGTCTTTGGAAACGAATTTTGTATAGCCGTTTTTGAAACTTAATTCTGAGTATAATTCATCGTCAAGAATTTCATAATTAATTTCATCATAAAATAAACTCGCTTGCTTATAGTCTTCTTTTATAAGATAAAAATCTGCTAATTCTTGATAAACAATATTCCCATATACAGAAGCACCATATTCATTAGCCAGTTTTAATAAAGCTTGTTCGGCATTATCTTCCTTTGAATTCAAAGCACTTAACTTCTGGTACAATTGGGCTTTTGCCCAAAAGTTTTCATCTATACCTTTAATCAATTTTGATTTCAAAAAACGGTCCATCGCTTTTTCAGAAGACCCAAAAAGATTTTCTTGATACAACATGTTTGCTTCTTCAACTCCCTGAAAATAGACTTCTTGGGACGAAGCAACCTGTCCATTTATTTGGGTTAAACCCAAAATAAAAAGAAAAAGAAAGGAATAAAACGAAGCTTTATATGGTGATACTCTATATACTTGCATAAGCCAAATTTGTCAGTTGGAATAACTCCATACAACAATCAGAAATTGTTGAAACGGATATTTATTTATAAAGACTCTATAAGATTAAAATCTGCTTACTGCGGGTAACATCAAATATATGAATACTTTATAGATTAATTATTTCTTTCATATGTTATTATTTTGATAATTTTTATTGTCTTGCTTTTATCAATGAAAGAATCTCTTGAAAAATATTTATAATTAGATCAAACAAAATAGTATAGTCATATTACAAAAAAGTACTATACTTGCTTAAATAATTAAACTTTCAAATGAAAAAAACATCGCTCGTATTATTAGCTGCAGGAATGGGATCTAGATATGGTTCTTTGAAACAAATGGATGAATTCGGACCAAATGGAGAAACCATAATGGATTATTCCATCTATGATGCGAAAAGAGCTGGATTTAATCACATCGTGTTTATTATCAGAGAAGCTTTTAAAGATGCATTTGAGGAAAAATTTGCAAATCGATTTGGCGATGACATACAAGTAGATTTCGTAACCCAAGAATTACACAAAGCTACAGGAGATTTTAAAATACCAGAATCGAGACAAAAACCATGGGGAACTGGACATGCATTATTAATGGCACAAGAAGCTGTTGATGGCGACTTTGCTATCATCAATGCGGATGACTATTATGGTGTGGAATCTTACGAGGCACTATATAATTTCCTTCACACAGATTCCGATGAATATTGTATTGTGGCTTACCAATTAAAAAACACATTAAGTGATCATGGGCATGTGAATAGAGGTGTTTGTAAATCAGACAATGATGGAAATCTTATTGATGTGGAAGAATGTATCGCAATAAGAAGAGAGGATTCTGGTAAAATCATCTACCCTACTGATAATGGCTCCAATGAATTAGAGGAAGACACCAATGTAAGTATGAACATGTTTGGTTTTCGATCATCGTACTTCAAGTTGGCACAAGATCAATTCAAAGTATTCTTAGAAGAAAGAGGACATGAGGAAAAAAGTGAGCTTTATATTCCATTTGTACTTGATCATGGTGTTAAAACTAGTGGCTTAAAAATAAAAGTTTTGACTTCTCCCAGCCAATGGTTCGGAGTTACTTACAAAGATGATAAACCGCACGTACAGGCAAAATTCAAAAAGTTAATTGCTGAAGGAGTTTATCCTGAAAATTTGTGGGAATAATAGTATTAAAAAGAATTTCTTTTACAATTATTGCATCTAAATATATAAACTAAAAGCTATTGATTACGATATAAAACATGTCTAATCCTACAGAGCTTAAAAATTAAAATAATCATCAATAATAAAGTATCGAAGTTAATTGGATATAGAACAATACTTAGCTAGAATAGAATATAAAAAGAAGTTACAGATAAATAAAGAATGTTTAAAAGAGCTTCATTTATATCATGTTAGTTCTATTCCTTTTGAAAACTTAGATATTCATCTAAATAAAAAAATAGACCTTTCTTTAAATGATATTTTTGAGAAAGTCATTACAAATAAAAGAGGCGGCTATTGCTACGAACTAAATTTCCTATTTAATTGCCTTTTATCTAAAATCGGATTTCAAACAAAATTAGTTTCTGCAAGAATTTACAATGAAAACACAATAGGTCCCGAATATGATCACCTTGCAATAATAACAGACTTAGATACTCCATGGCTAATAGATGTAGGATATGGAGACTTATTTAAAAAACCTTTACCGATAATCCCATGTTCAGAACAGATAGAAGATTCTAAAAAATATAAATTAGAACATCTTAAAGAGGATATTTATATATTAAAGGAATCATTAATCACCCATGAAAAATGGCATAAGAGATATACTTTTAGCTTAAAACCATGTAAGATAAATGATTTCGAAATTCAGAATAAAATAAAACAATTATCAGAAGAATCATACTTTGTAAAAAATACGATTTGTACACTTCCTACAGAAAATGGACGAAAAACGATTTTCAATAATGTTTTTAAGATTAGAACAGCTAATAAAGTTGAACAAATTGAAATAAAATCCAAGCAAGAATTAATGAATATTCTAGCATCAGAATTTGGAATTTCAATCAGTTTTTAAAATAAAGATCAAGTATTTTTAAATCCCATTCTACCGTTTTATTCTTTTCAAAAAACCCTTCTAACGTAATTCGGCATTTACAAATAATGATTGGCAAATTTTTCTTTTATAATTGGATAAATATCATCAAATGCTATTGCAATTCCTACTTCAGTTGTATCACCAAAAGATTTATGTCGGAAAGCCCCGAAATAATGCATCTTTTCCAAGTCAACCATACGATTATAGACGGCCATAATAGGCACAATATTTACTTGATATTCCTTTCTTAAATTGAGAAATAAGCCTTTAAAAATATCTACTTCAAGTAACTCCTTTTGCTTTTCTGTCAACACACCTTCAGCTACTTTTTCTCCTTCCACAACTTTCACATTCTCATCCGCTCTCCAATACTTTTTGGCGGAAGCCAGAAAAAAAGAATCTGCTCCAGTAATTTCATATATCTTATATAACGTCACCTTTCCAAAATAACCCTTGTATTTAGGGTTTTTAGCATAGATATAACCCAATCCATGTAGAACATAATCAAAGCTTTGCTTGCGCTCTCTTTCTTTGTAATATGGATTTATAAACGATCTTCCTAGTTCAATCCACAATTCATCCTTCCATTTATCTGAAAACTCAAAATGTGCACCTACAGGGCCTTGCGAATAACTTGCGGCATGATGCTCCATATATCGATATCCACCAATTATTGCAGCTAGTGGTTCGTCATAATTCGGATTAAGAATCATTAGTTGTTTCATTTCAACTAAATCATCAAATTCATCGGTATCAAAGTCTCCAACTCCTCCACCTTCATTACGAAAAGCCCACTCTCTAATTATAGTTAACAATTGAATAAGTTCAGGATAATCGTTCCAGGCAACAAGAGAAATGATATACGAAGTATCTTGAATAATAGATCCTTCTTTTTTCGCCTTTTCACTTATATCTTCAACCTCAGCTTTAAAAGCATCTAAGTTAATCACATGTTTTATTTGCTTTCGAATTGTCTCTTCATCCAGGAAGGGAAAAACAGGCATTATTTCGTACATCGATCGTTTGGAATCGAAAAAATCTTTTGGGTCAGAATCAAGTGCTTCTGCTTTTAGTAAATTTACTTGTCCCATATGAGTGATTGATTTGTGGCTGTTAATGTGTACACAGTTTCATACATCTTATCAGCTAATAGTCTATTCGTTTTTAAATCACCTAAAGAATATTGTTTCGACCATTCTTCAAACGGAATCGTCCTAGAAGTATAAATATTCAGTTTTCTCCCTTTTTGTTTAAAGATCTCTCTTAACTGAAACATATTTTCAAGTGGTACTTTTTTCAAAGATGGATTATTCTCACGTATTTTAGCGACTTTATAGAATAAAGGAGTATTTGCTGTAATAATATTTAGTAAAACTATGGGCGTTTTATACTTATAAGCATAGTCTAGAAAAGTAGTTCTCCATCTCCTATCCACAAGCTCTCCTTTTTCGTTATATCTGCTGTTTTTACCTGCTGCATAGAAGACGACCATTCTACCATCAAGATAGGATTTATCAATTGTATTTAAATCTACTTTATTACTGGATTTTAATAAATCAACTGGTATTACGATATCAATTACTCTGTCAACACAAATCAATTTGTTCGCTAAAATCGAAAAGTCCTTTCTTCTATTCCACAATCCGGCAATAGTTCCTACTACATCTGCTCCTCCTGGATGATTAGCGCATAAGGTCACCGGTCCTGAAGAAGGTACATTTATGTCATTATGTAATTCGTATTCAAAATCCAATTCTTTGATGACTTCTTGAATAAAATCACCATTGTCCAAATGCTTGTATTTTTTCAATAATCTATTCGTCTTTCCAATTCTTAAAAACTTTAAGTTGAATAGGATGAAATTTGCAATTTTTTTCTTCCAAGGAGCCCAATTGGGTTTTAGAATATCAATATCGTATTTTCTTATCATGAGGTATGTTTTTTCATTTTATAACACAACCATTTTCCTTTTTGCTTGCATGCTTCAATATTGAAATGAGGAGAATATGCACTTTCTATTAAGGAGGCATCTGCTTGCAATACTCCACTCATTAAAAGGATTCCAACATCTGAAACGAAAGTTGTAATCTCTTTTTGATAGTTTAACAAAACGGCTCTGTTTATATTGGCTAAAACAATATTATAAGGTCCTTTGGGCGTATCTTCTACACCGCCTAAGAAAACTGAATATTCAACATTATTAAGCGTTTTATGCTCTTCTGAATTCTCTACACTTGGTTGTTCTATATCAATGGCAACTATTTCTTTTGCCTCTTTTTGAGCGGCAAAAACAGACAATATCCCTGACCCACATCCTAAATCTAACACTTTTTTATCTGTATAATCAATTGTAGACATTGCTTCAATCATCATAAAAGTAGTTTCATGATGTCCCGTTCCAAAAGCCATTTTGGGAGCAATTTCTATATAGTGTTTAAAACCTTCTTTCTTAGCATGAAAGGAAGCGTGAATAAAACATATATCTTGAATTTCAACCGGAGTAAAACTCTCTTCCCACTTTGCATTCCAATTGACATCTTCAAGTTTTGAAATATGAAAATCGGTAATTAAATCAGTTTCTATTTTTGAAATTGAATCTTGTAATTCACTTTCACTTATAAGCTTTTCATCAAAAAAGACTTTCAATGAACTTTCTTCCTCCCACAAAGAGTCACATGGTAATTGATAAATCACACCCAAAAGGCGATCATAATTACTC
>CAYOIL010000145.1:5159-10074 GCA_964403985.1 uncultured Saprospiraceae bacterium | reverse complement strand
AAACTATCCAGGCAAGTATAATGACTTCTTTAGCTGATGGTCGTATTTCTGTCAATGAATGGACCAAAAGAGACAAAGCTATGCAAGGTGTTGTTGACACTACTAAAGCAAGATTGGATGCTGAACAATACCCTACTTCGCATAATCAAATAGTGGTTCAAAATGCAATTAAAAAACTTAAATCATCTAATAATGAAGGTCACAAAGATGCGATTGCAACTGCAAGTAAAAGGCTAGAAAAAGCTTACTTCTAATAGAAGATTAATGTTATTATCGAAGAAGCTATTTGAGAAATCAGATAGCTTTTTTTATGCATTGTAGTCAAGGATTGAGTTGTGCTTTAATAATCAAATTGCAATATTTTCGTGATAAATAGAAAATATGAGATAAAAATCACCTATTCTACTTTTATAATTTCCACTTTTATTTTTGGGCTCGAGCCCAAAAATTATTGCTCTAAGAATGCTCTCTAAAAGAGTATCTGCCATTCAATTTTATTTTACATTTGCTAGACTAAAATTCTATTATGTGGGTTTATGAATTA
Source organism: uncultured Saprospiraceae bacterium (assembly GCA_964403985.1). Lineage (GTDB taxonomy): Bacteria > Bacteroidota > Bacteroidia > Chitinophagales > Saprospiraceae > JAHDFB01. Next base: position 9,530 of record CAYOIL010000145.1, on the reverse strand, counting down.
AAGACTAAAAACGGTGAAATCTCAAAAGGTTATCGAGACACAAATACACCTAATGCCGTAAAAGCCAAAGTTTTATATTCAGGTATTAATAGGAGAGATATTTGGATTCATAAAGGGCTATATCCTGGAATAGAATTCCCTATTGTTATGGGCAGTGATGCCTGTTTAAGGTTGAATGATAAAAAATACATAATTAACCCAAATATTGATTGGGGAGATAATTCCAAAGTTCCGGGCTCAACATATAATATTTTGGGAATGGAGAACGATGGAACGTTTGCAGAATATGTTTGTACAAATATGGATAGATTGCACCTTGCTCCAGAACACTTGACGGATCAAGAAGTAGCAGTTTTAGGCTTAGCGGGACTGACTGCTTATCGTTCATTAATAAGTAATTGTCAGTTAAGAAAAGGAGATAGAGTTTTTATTAATGGGATAGGTGGGGCTGTCGCCCAAATGGCAATGCAGTTTGCTTTAGCTCTTGGTTGCGAAGTACATATTAGTTCTTCGAGTTCTGGAAAGAATAAAAGAGCTATTGAAATGGGTGCATCAGGTAGTTGTAACTATATGGATGAAAACTGGGGAAAACTTTACAAAAAGGCAAATGGAGGCTTTGATGTAATCATAGATAGTGCAGGAGGAAAGGGATTTAAGGAATTAATTAATTTATGCAATATAGGAGGCCGAATAGGAATATATGGTGGAACAAGGGGAGCTATTGAATCAATTTCTCCACAGCATTTATTTTTTAAACAAATCCATATTTTTGGCAGTACAATGGGCAATGATCAAGAATTTAGGCTTATGCTTGATTTAGTAAGTCGGTTTAAAATAAAACCAATAGTAGATAAAGAATTCACTATTTCTGATATAAATAAGGCTTTTGAGTATGGGTTGAGTAAAGAGAGATTTGGGAAAATTGCACTTTCTCATTGATTATTGAAATAATATTAAGCCTTTACTTTTGACTGTCTCGTATATTTCCAATTGAAATAATGTGCTGCAGCAATTAAAATTCCTCCTATTGCTGATAGTAAATGAAGATGTAAAACCAGCGATGTACAGATTGCAAAAAATCCAATTATAAATAAAACAACAGGGAGAGTAGAGATTCGTTTTTGGCGGAAGCCAATAAAAATCGAACTCCCAGCAAATAAGATTGTTGCTAAAAGAAAACTCATTTCTACAGTACCATGACTAACAGAGTTTAAAAGGCCTAAACCTCCGAAACTAATTATTATTGGTAAAGCTATACAATGAACTGCGCAGGCAATAGCAACGAAACTGCCGGCCATATCAATTCTATTCTGTTGTTTATGCATCATTGTTGCAAATATATAAATAATTAGTAAATGAAACGAAGTTGCATTTGTATTGTTCAAAAAAAATGCATGATAAATTACTGACGTAAGCTATCATGCAAATTTGTTCCTGTCTACTGATTTTGGCTAGACAATATACAGGTTAGCGTGCAAGCTAATTTAAAGACGCTTTTTATAGAATATTAACTTGTAGAAAGTCATGAAACAAAACGTCTATTTTAAAATTGTTTAGAACTTTTAAATCCTAAACCTAACTTTTTACAGTCAATGGTTTATTCTATTTTAAAAATGTAAGAATTAATGAGTTACTCAAAACAACTAATAATCAATTACCCTCAAAATACAACATTTTGCTTAAATAAAAAACAAATAGCATACATTTTATAGAAATAGCAAAAAGCAATCAATAAATTTGCTCCATTAGTAAAATGAAAAATCATCAAGAACCAATGGCGCCTAATTCAACACCTTCGCTATATGCCATTTTTACATCATTCTCATGAAAGGCTTTTTTAATTTGAGCATAAACCTCAAATTGAGCATCCCAATAATTCTCAGGATCAACATATGGCCATACTGCTACTTCAATATAATGTGAATCATAATTTATAATACCTACTTCAGGTGCAGGAGTATCAAGAACCATCTCATTTTTTACTAATTCAGCTAAAATTAGGGATTTCACTTTAGCAAAACTTTCACTATAAGGCATTGACACCGTTAATTCCAATCTAATACATCCTTTAGTACTCATATTAGTAACCGCATCTTCAAGCACTTTTCCATTTGGAATAACATGTGTTTTATTACCAGGTGATTCCACAACTGTGTTAAATATTTGTATAGAAATTACTTTACCAAATTTATCTGCCATATCAACATAATCACCTACAACGTATGGTTTGAAGATGAGAATTAATATCCCACTAGCAAAATTCGCTAAAGAACCTTGTAAAGCAAGGCCAACGGCAAAGCCCATTGCAGCAAGCAAAGCAACAAAGGAAGTTGTATCCACCCCTACAATACCTGCGACCATAAGAATAAGGAGTCCTTTTAAGACTATATCGACAAGGCCTGAAATAAAGCTTGACAATTCAGGAGACAAGTCAGATTTTTCAATTAGATTTTGTAGGAATTTTATTACCCGTTTAATTATTTTGAACCCAATCCATAGGATCAGAATTGCAGCGAGAACTTTAGGTGCATATGTCATTACACCTTCTATGGCTGTATCTAAATACTTCTGAATATCTTCAAATTTCATCTGAAATAATTTTCTGTTTGATTGCTCTAAAAAAAGAAAGGTGTCTAAAAGTTGTTTCTCTCTTTTCTATCGCATAATTAAAATTAGAGGAATTTTTTATAATTACAATTTTATGGGTAGGATCAATATAAATAAATTGATTGTATACACCCATTGCTAAGTATTCTCCTGTTTCACTTTCGGGTAGCCACCATTGATAACCATATCCGTAGGGATGAGAGGACAAATGAGGTAAATCACCAGCTTGCAAATGTGGTTCAGTAGATTGGGTACTTTTCTTTATCCACTCTTCTGGTATAACTTGTTTTCCATTTACCTTACCATTATCAGCATACATTTTACCAAATCTTGCATAATCTCTTAAGGTACAATTAAGGCCTCCAAAAGCAGCTTCCATTCCAAACTTATCAGTCAGCCAATAAGCATTTGATTCAGCACCCATAGGCTTCCAGAGATATTTTTCTAAAAATGAAGACAAGGTCATACCACTCGCTTCTTTAATAATCATACCTAGTACTTGAGTGTCCATGCTAATATAATTATGATAAGTACCTGGAGGTCTAACTCTCTTCAATGATTTTACATATTTATCAAATGATCTACCAAGAGCAAAGACTCTCCCTAAACGATTGATATCGGATCGAAAATCATGATAATCTTCATTAAAATCAATCCCAGTTGACATTTGTAATACGTCTTTAATTGAGGTCCCTTCGTAGCCACTTTTGAATAAGTAAGGAACATACTTTTCAACGGGATCCGAAAGGTTATCAATCATTTTTTCTCGAATGGCTATACCTACCATAGCAGATATCATGGATTTGCAGACTGACCAACTAATATGTTGAGTAAATTCGCTACAAGGGTCGAAGTATTTTTCGCTTAAAATAGCATCATCTTTAAGCACAATTAAGCCAGAAGTTTGCGAAGAATGCAAATAATCTTCAACATTGTTGGTTTCAGATTTATGTGTGAAGGAGTCAGGTAAACTGAATTTAGAATTCTTGTTTAAAGTTACAGGGTCTTGAGAAGCTTTAATTTCATTCACTGGAAACAGAGAACTCATATTTACAAAATTATGGGCTATGTTCTCTGGTTTAAAAAGAGAAAGTACTGTTACAAGTCTTTTGTAACGAGGGCTTTTTCGAACAACAAATATCAATGCTGTTATACAAATAAGTATAATCAATATTGTAAAGCCCATGAAATAATAAGATTAATAAAGAGGATTAAATTCAAATCAAAATTAAACGAATAATTTAGAAAATTTAGAAAGTATAAAAAAAGTCCATAGAACAATGTTCTATGGACTTTTTTACTTTGAAATTTTACATGTATTTAAAATGCATATCCTATAGAAAGACCAGTACGTAAATCTAATAATCCGAAAGGAATTCTACCAGTAGAAAACCCTTGACTTTCGGTAGCATCAACTTGATCACGAATCTCATCTATAAAAGCATTAAAATCTTCTTCTGAGATAGCCGCAGAAGCGTCTTGATCTGCAGGATATTCTATATCATCAATCGCTTCCAGAAGTTCGACTTTCAAAGCGTCAAAATCATCTGGTGAAGCGGGATTTACCTTTACTGAAGCAAAAAATTGATTATATCCAATACCAATAATATACCAATCAATTACAAATTTGTCAGAAATCAGAAATTGAGCTCCACAACCTATTCCTCCACCTATATTTTGCAATCTCGCTTTTGAATCTAGTTCAATATTAGTACCAAAATCGCTAGAAAAATTTAAGTTTCTTTGTCTATATCTAAAGTACGC
>CAYOIL010000145.1:0-5149 GCA_964403985.1 uncultured Saprospiraceae bacterium | reverse complement strand
CACCGGCATAAAATCCTCTTGGCGCTCCTTTGGATGAAAAATAATAACGGTATTCAGGAATAATGGCAAATCCGCTTAAAGTTGCAGCATAATCATCATTTGTAACTGTACCATTTGAAAAAGTTGAAACTAGATCAAAGGATTCAGGAGTATCACCTAGAATACCTATTTGAAAAGAATGCTTTTCTGCAAAAGTTCTTTCATACTTTAAATGCACATCACTTTGAAGCGCACTTCCAAGGCCTAATTTTATAACATTTTGTTGTGCCATTGCAAAAGAAGCTATGCACAGGAAAAATAAAATTGAAAAAAGATGTTTCATAAATAATTTAATTTGTTGTTTATAATAAATTGGTTAAGTCAGCTTATGTCTGTCAGATTAGCTGAACAAGACTTATAAATTCTAGAGATAAACTTGGTTAAGATATTATCTCTTTTATATAACGCCAAAGTTATCAATTAGTATCGAGATAAATGTTATAATTTTCGTATATGAATCCTAAAAAAGTATTAAGTAAAGGATATTTAAAGAAATTTCATAGAAAATACGTGATCCATTATCAAAAGCGACAACTTGTTTGCTTTTAATTAGTGTAACAAGCCGCTCATTTCGTTACAAGAAATTCAATATTTTTTTAAATATTTAAAAACAAAAACGGACTACATCCTTCAGCATTCGACCACCCATAAGTTTCACAACTTATTTAACCTTACAATTAATATCAAAAAATGACATAACATATTAAACAAAATCATAATATTTAAAAAAAAATAGGCTTGTCAAACTTTCGCTCAACAAGACTATACCTAATCAAATACAATGAAATTGATTTAATTTCATTCTATTATTTGGTTTAAATAATCTTTTATTTTATTAATATCTCTTTTGTATACAATTTATCTTCCATCGAAATTCTTACTACATATGAGCCATTAAGCAAGTCTTGAAAGTTCAATATCTTTCCAAAAGTTGACTCAACTTCATATGTTTCACTAAATAATTCAACATTTTTATCATTAGTAATGGAAACCTCTACTTTCTCAGAAGCAGAAAGTCTAGCATTAATATATGCCCGTGACCCTATTTGTTGAATAGATGGCTTATACTTTAGTGATGTTAAATCAGGATAAAACTCTACTTCATTTGACTTTACCTCAAAAGGAGTTGACTTTTCTCTTAACTCATCCGTAATTACAAGAACATAATTGCCTGTAGGTAATGCGTTTACATCAAATGCTTTAGTCTTAGATGATTCATTTACATGATTTAAAGTAAATACTTCTACTCCTACTTCATTGAATATAGAAATTTGAACATCCGATTTAAATTCCAACATAGAAACAACAAAAACCTTATCGTCTTCGCCACTTTTTGTTGGAATAGGACTTGAAATTACATTCGCTATGTATACAATGGAAAATATGAGAATTAAAAAATACTTTGTCATAATTTGTGATTTTACTTATTTAAAAATAATTTGATTTGTTGACACAAATATAAAAGCAACATTCCTAGTACAATTCATGTATATTTCGCTATTATGACTCTATTTTACCATTTTTATATTATTTTTGCCACTTATTAGTTAATATTGTTTATATATAATATTTTAAAAACTATGTAATAATTAAAACATGAAAACGCCACATTTAGAATTAATGAAACCTTTGTTGGGAAGTAGCTTCTCTATAAAACATTATTTGGTTAATGATTCGAACAATAGAGCTACATTTTGGCATTTTCATCCGGAACTTGAAATAGTTTATGTCAAAGGTGGAAGTGGGGTAAGGCATGTAGGAAATCATATGTCTTATTACGAAGATGGGGATCTTATACTAATTGGATCCAACTTACCTCATAATGGATTTACAAACAAATTTACTGGCAACTCAGAAGAAGTGGTTATTCATTTCAATAAAAACTTTGCTGGAAAAGGATTTTGGAATATTCCGGAAATGTCAAGTATTAAAAAGTTGCTTCATCTTTCTTCCAATGGACTTTCATTTCACGGGGAATCTAAAAATAGAATTGGAAATATGATAAAGTCGCTTTCTTCAATGAATGAAATTGAACGACTTTTAAAATTTATTGGATTACTTGATTCAATGGCTAAATCCAATGACATTGAAATCCTAAATACCGAAGCATATTCTTCAAAATTTAATAATAAAAAAACGGAAAAAGCTTCTAAAGTTTTTCAATACATAAGAGATCATTACGCGGATCCTATTAATTTAAAAGAAATAGCTGCAATTTCATCAATGACTGTTCCTTCCTTTTGCAGATATTTCAAAAACATGAGCGATAAAACATTTACTCAATTTTTAAACGATTACAGAATAATTAAGTCATGTAAATTATTAAGAGAATCAGAACACACCATAAGAGACATTGCTTTAATGGTGGGTTATAATAGTATTGCTCATTTCAACAAGCACTTTAAGTTACTAACAAGAAAAACTCCTAAAGAATATCGCAGTGAGTTTAATATCATTGGATAGTTAAGCAAATGGACTTAGCTTAATTGAATATACATCACTCGTATTTCTTATAATATTTTGAAATTTAAATCCAGTTCCATCTTTCAATACTTCATGAAAATGAAATAAAGAACAAGATTTTGGTAGTCCTGAAAAAATCAAAGTAAAATAAATTGGCTTGCCTGGTGGAACATGTTTCCAAGCTGGTCCCAAAGAAATATTTTCGAAATGAACAAGTTCTGATTTATGATCGCTGTGGTCGTCAAATAAGTATGTACTAGAAAAAATACGAATCATCATTCCAAAATGAAAAGCTAATGGTATTTCACAATGTAAAATCACTTGTCTTTCCTCATCTTCTTTAGGCTTTAGCTTTGTTAATACATCTTCTTCAATATTAACTTTTGGCTTGGTAAGTGTATCTGAAAATCCGTTAAATGTATGGTAGGTCATCAATGTGAAGTTACAATATATTTAAGTATCAATCCACTTAAATCTGAAGTTATCAAGCAATAAAATCAAAATAAAAAAGAAATGCCCGCAGTTTAAAACCACAGGCATAAATTTATATTATCTTATAAAGTCTTACTTTGAAAGCTTCTGTGTACCTATTATTTGATCTCCGTTCATAATTTGTATGAAATAGATTCCATTTGTTAAATCTGATGTTTGTAAAATAAATTTATTCGAATCAATATTTTCCTTTGTTTGTAAAATTCTGCCAGAGACATCAATCATTTGAACAGAAGTATATTCAAAATCAGTAGCAGTCAAATCAACGATTATTTCAGATATAAAAGGATTTGGGTAAACCAAAACATTAATTTCGTCTAAATCTTTAATTGAAGAGGTCACTGGGAAAGCTCCTTCTATTATCTCTTCCATTGCAGCTAAGCCTCCTCCATTTTTAAAATTATCATTAAGATCAGCGATTATTAGTTTATCATCTGGACGTATAACATTTACAGTAGGAAACCCACTACTAAAAACTGACATATCAATTGTAAGTGGGTTTTCATTAATAAATGGATAATTAGAGCCTTCTAACCAGTTCCCTTGAGATCCAGCTCCTCCCTCTAATGCTGATTGTCCTGTATTCTTGTCTCCTTCATAAAATATTACCATGGCTTGATCTGTCCCAGCTGGACCATACTTTTCCATAATATCTTCTAAAAATTTCTCTTTATGGAAATTCCAACAATTTGAACACCATGTAGCAGAAACGTCGAGAATTACAACCTTTCCATCTTCTAGATAAGAATATAAGTTATGTTGATTACCATCAATGTCTGTAACCGTAAAGTCTGGAACTTGAGCAAATGCAGTACACACATAAAACAAGGCTCCAATATAAGTAAATATTGATTTCATATTATTTTAATTATTTATACATATTCACCACAAAGATAATGACAAAATTTAAATGCCTCTATTAATTCCCTTCTATTGTCTTGCGGTCATTAAAATCAAATTCTTATTACCGAATAGGCAACTAATGGATTTTTTTAACATAAAAAAAGCCCATATCAAATTGATACAGGCTATTATTTTTAAATAAACGTTTTACTTAATCTTATTTTGTAATAATTGTAGAACCTACAATTACTCCATTTTCTAAAACATTCACCACATAAAGACCACTATTTAGTTGAGTAGTATTTAGTTTGATTATTTTTTGACCAGTTACATCAACATCCTGAAGCATCGCACCAGTAATGTCTAACAATTGGATTGAATTGAAATCAAATTCTGCATTAGTTAAATCAATAGTAACTTCTGCTACAAATGGATTTGGATAAACTGATACATTAATTTCTTCTAAATCTTTAGCAGAAGAAGTTGTAGGAAAAGCACCTTCAATAATTTCTTCCATAGCTGCTAATCCGCCACCAGCTACCCAAGGATCATATAAGTCAGCAATAATCTTTTTATCACCAGGTCTTACAACACTAATTGTTGGAAAGCCAAGAGGCCACCATACCTGAGAATTAAGTGTTAATGGACTTTCATCAACAACTGGATAAGTAGTACCAGTAAGCCAATCACCTTGTGTATTTCCAGTTCCTTCCAATTCTGCTTGACCAGTTGATACATCACCTTCGTAAAATAATACTCTTACTTGGTCTGTTCCATCAGGACCATATTTTTCGTGAATATCTTTTAAGAAATGACCTTCATGAAAACTCCAACAAGGAGGACACCATGTTGCAGAAACATCTATAACTACAACTTTTCCCTCTTCGAGAATAGTGTATAGATTATGTTCATTTCCGTCTAAATCAGTAACTGTAAAATCAGGGGCATCGGCCTGAGCAAACATTGCAGTTGATAAAAGTAATACTAAAAATGTAAAAATTTGTTTCATAAAATATAGTTTTAATTATGGTTCGAAATTAAAACAATAAAAGCAGTTATTTATAATTTATAGTGGATAATTAGGTATTATATAAAGAAAAAGGCCATATCTTTTTGGATATGACCTTTTAAACCTTTTTCTGAACTGATATTATCCAGCAGTCTCTTCTTTATCAACTATACCTTTGATAAATACTCTTGTTTCTGGTGGGTTTGTGTTTGCAGTAATTGTTACTGTCTTATTTTCATTCTTACCACCTACTTTTCCTTTGTTCTTAGAGTTGTAAACAACTTTAATCTCACCAGTATCTCC
>CAYOIL010000144.1:5544-10151 GCA_964403985.1 uncultured Saprospiraceae bacterium | reverse complement strand
AACTAAACTGTCCGAATTTCCCAAAGAGTTATAGCCTAGAAATATGGCAGAATCGAAGATACTATCACCAACATCTGATACAACTATTTTAGCATGATAAGTAGATCCTCCAGTTACCATGAACCCTGCTGGTAACATTGTAGTATAGGCATCATAAACTAAATATGCAGCTCCTTGATTATCGATGTAAAATTGTGAATAACTATCAAAGTTTACATTGTTTATGGAAACTGGTAAATCCGTACCCGGAATCATAGCTGTATTTTCCGATTGGTTAGAATACATACCATCAATTCCTGGTCCACTGACTAGAAATAAAAACACATCGTTGAAGGATGTACCAACCCATTCAGGATATTCTTCAGACCCAAAGACATACTTAAAGTCTAATAATTGATTGTTAGTAGGCACAAAATCAAATTCTATTATTGCAGCATCGTAACTAGGTCCACCGGTCGCCATGTCAATGTCCACATCTGATGTGCTGTTGAGAATGCTAGATGAAGCAAAATCCTCCGGTTGATTTGGGATCATGTCTGCATGTCCGGTCGCAATGACAATTCCAGCACCTAAGGGAAAATCGGTATCTCCTCTATCGAAGAATGCCATATTAGTGTAGCTTGTTACAACCGAAATGTTAGAAACTGTTACGGAATCGTTTTGAAAAAAATCAATGATCATTTCTTCTGGTTGAACAGACTGATCAATGGTAAAATCTTGAGAAAATGAAATAGTAGTTAATAGTAAGAATAATAGTGTAGTAGTATATTTCATTTAATGTATGATTTAACACCAGCTTATGGCTAAAGCATTAACTGGATAAGTGTATAAAAATAATGTCTATAATAAATATGTTTTTAATTAATTAAGTAGTTAAGTTATAGATTTTATAAGGTATATTCAACAATTGTGCGATTATTCTTTTATGAATTTTGAAGAATAAATAGTTCCATTTGAATCAATCAGTTTTAAGACATAGACTCCATTGACTAAGTCCGTTACATTAAGTTGTCCTTGTTCTGTTATCTTTTGGATATCTATATTTAGTTCTTTTCCAGTCATATCAATAATGACTGCATTTGCAATATTATTTGGTACTTCCGATAAAATAATTATGCCAGTTGTTGGATTTGGGTTTAAGCCAAATTCTTTTATTTCTTCATCAAAAACTGATACGAAAGAACCTACTTCGTAGCTTCCAGTAATAATACAATCGTTTGCATCTTTTACTTCAACCGTGTACGTTGAAGGTGCTAAATTTGTTATCGTTTCCGTATCTTCACCATTCGACCAAAGGATAGTATATGGTTCTGTTCCACCTGATAATTCAATAGATATAGATCCATTGTCTTGACCTTCTTCGCTTGCTTCAACATTTTCAGACATGAGTAATTCCTCGGGTTGTGTTATTTCAAAACTAAGTGTACTTGATTGTCCATCTTCATCTAAAATAGTGACTGTATATATAGCTGCTGGTATACTAACTAAATCTACGATAGCAGGTGTGAAAGTAACGGCATAAGGAGCATTTCCTCCAGTAATAGAAACTTCCACTGCACCATCTTCCCCATTAAAGCAAGAAACATTTTTTAGTACATTAACTGTTGTCTCCATAGGCGGATAAATTGTATTAATTATTGCACCTCCTGAAGTTGTACAACCATTAGCATCAATGATGTCAAAAGAATAATTCCCTGGTGCTAAGTTGTTAATATAAGTAGTTGTTTCACCTGTAGACCATAGAATAGAATAAGGAGAAGTTCCTCCTTCTATACTAACACTTGCGAATCCATTATTCAAGTTTTCGTCTGAGTCATCCGAGCTCGTTTCTGCAAATAATTGTTCAGGTTCTGTAATTACAAATGAATCTGTAATTTCATTTTCTCCATCAGTTATTGTAAGTTCATAGTTCCCAGCATATAGTTGTGAATAGTTAGAAACATTGGGAGAAATTTCAATAGTATATTCTCCAGTTCCACCTGCAACATTTATAAATACTTCGCCGTCTGAAAGTCCATTGCAACTTACGTTTTGAACAACATTAGTTTGAACAGCTAAACTCAAATTTGTGATTTCAATTTCACCAGTAAAAGTATTCGAACAACAATAGTTCGAAGTTGTTAAACTTACTGTATATGTTCCTGTGTTTTCGAAAGCGATATCAATAGGAGTCTTTTCATTTGAAGTAATTCCATTCCCAAAATCCCATGAATAATCAGTTGCGTATTTACTTGCATTATCGATTAATACTTCATTATTGAATGCTTGAAGTTCGAATTCGGTAGGTGGGACAAGACTATCTGAATTACCTAATGAATTATAACCTAAAAAGATAGCAGAATCGTAAGCATGATCTCCTACATCAGCTACAACTATTTTTGCGTGATAAGTTTCCCCTGCATCAACATAAAACGTTGCAGGTAATTCTGTTGTATATGCATCAAACATCAGATATTGACCGCCTGAATTATCAATGTACAAGTCAGGATTGTTGTTTGCATTTACATTATTTATAGAAACTGGATCATCGAAGCCAGGAACCATAGCTGCATTTTCAGCGCCATTTGAATAGGGTCCGTTTATTCCAGGCCCACTTATTAAAAATAGAAATGCATCATTAAATCCAGTACCGACAAATTCTGGGTATTCTTCCGAAGCAAATACATATTTAAAATCAAGTAATTGGTCATTGGTAGGGACAAAGTCAAACTCTAAAATAGCAGCATCCCCACTAGTATTTCCAGCAGCAAGGTTGATGTCATAGTCTTCTAATCCAGTTGTAAGTCCAGTTCCGAAATAATCATGAGGAAAAGGAATTTCCTCAACTGATCCTGTCGAAATAACAATTCCTGCTCCTATAGGAAAATCTGTGTCACCTTTATCAAAGAATCCCATGTTGCTGCCGTCATAAGCAGTAGAAACATTGGAAACGGTAACTGAATCGTTTTGGAAAAAATCAATAATCATCTGTTCCGGATCGACAGATTGATCAATAGTGAAACCTTGGCAAAATGAAATAGTAGTAAATAGTAAGAATAATAGTGTAGTAGTATATTTCATTTTTATAATTATATTTCAAATATAAATATACAACTTTCTGATTATAGATAAGTAGTTAATTATCACTAATTCACTAGTATAAAATGATGGATATTTGGGAATTTTATGAGAGGGTCATAGAATTCTTCCTTGTTCTATAATTGAGAATAATATTTTGGTAATTTATTTATTACGGTGCCGAACGATGATGCGAGTGTTTGATATTCTCTTAGCTCTTTTTCATTTACAGTTGGCAATATCGATAGAAAAGGCTTTTCATTTAATAAGTGATTATGAATAACATTATTTTTTTCACCTCTTTTCACATCCGCCCTTATTATTGCTGTGCTAAATATATCACTTCCCCATTCTGCTTCAATGTTGTCTACTAACTTATAAAAGTAATCTTCATTAGAAGTGATATCAACTATGTTTTTTGGAATGTAACAATCCAATTTAACTACTGCTTTTTTTGAAGTTGCAAGTTTGTGTGCATAAATAATTGCTTCAACGCTAGGATTTGGCGCTTCTACATGACAGTATATATTTGGCATATTACCGAAGTTGTAAGCTTCAAGAATTTCATGAAGTAAAACCCTTAAATTCGTGCTTAGCAATCCTTCTTTATTGAAGTAGTAAACTTGTTCATTAAACTCAATAGCTGGAATAGATTCGATCTTATTAGACAAGAATAATTCGACATTATTCTCGAGATTCAAAATAAAATCTATTCCAGCTTCAGCAAGAGTTTGGCTAATATGTTTTGATATATAATCTGATGTAGCCGAACCAGTTCCATACAGTTTTAATTCCAACATAAATTAAGATAATTCGTATTCATTAATTACATTTTTATCTTTTCCTACATTAGATAAGATATCATAAGTTGTAATTATGCCAACTAATTTTTCATCAAGAACAACTGGTATTGCATGAAATAAATTTTCTTTAAAAATTTCCATTGCAACATTAATTTTATCTGTAGGTTCTAATTTTGCGATCCCTGTAGTCATAATCTTACTCACATGGTAGTGATGCATTCTTATTTCTTCTACTAATCTATCTTGATTGCTTTCTGCGAATCCTCTTTGGAAGAATAGAAAATCACTTTTACTAATGATTCCTATAAGTTTTTCTTCTTCAGCAACTAAAATATGATGGATTCTATTGGATTTGAAAATGTCCGCTGCTTTAGCAATTGTGTCTGTTTCTCTTAATGTTATAAGATCAGTTTGCATGATAGTTGATACTGGAGCTAATAAATTCATAATTCTTTTTTTTGCAAGTTCGGATGTTTTTTCAATGTTAATACTGATATTTATCATTTTTAAAGATGATAAATGTCATTAAGCATTTTTATAAGTTAAGAGAAGGATATAATTCCGATTTTTATGAAACCGAATAATTTAAGTTTAAGACTTCAAGCAGTCATTGACACAGCAATAGACGGAATAATTACAATTGATTCAAGAGGAACTGTAGAAACTGTCAATCCTGCTGCATCCTTTCTATTTGGATACAAGCCGGAAGAAATTATAGGTAATAATATATCTATGCTTATGACTATA
>CAYOIL010000144.1:362-5534 GCA_964403985.1 uncultured Saprospiraceae bacterium | reverse complement strand
CTATAGAGCATAGTACAAAACACAATAAGTATCTTAATAATTATTTGACGACGAAGATTCCAAAAATTATTGGCAAAGGCAGGAATGTTGAAGGAAAAAGGAAAGATAATTCTGTATTTCCTTTTCGGTTGGCAGTAAGTGAAGTTATATTAAATGACCGTTTAATATTCACCGGAATAATTCATGATCTTTCGGAAGTCTATAAAGCTCAAGGGAGAATTGTGAGTTTGAATAAAGAACTAGAGAATAAAGTAATAGAGAGAACATATGAACTTGAAAGTGTTGTAAATAAATTACTTGAAACGAATACCGCTTATCAAAATCAAATAAAAGAAAGAGAAATTGCAGAAGAAAAATTAAGGGAAAACGAAAAAGAACTTACAGCATTATTGGAAAATGAGAAAGAGCTAAACAACTTGAAAAGTCGTTTTGTATCTATGGCATCTCACGAATTTCGAACTCCTTTAACTTCCATATTATCTTCTGCCGAGTTACTTTCTCGATACAAAGAGACAGAACAACAAGCTAAACGAGACAAGCATATAAATAGAATAAAAAGTGCAGTCAACAATTTGTCTGGAATACTAAACGATTTTCTTTCATTGAGTAAACTTGAAGAAGGGAGGATTTCGACAAATATTTCTAAATTTAATATTTTGGATTTATTAAGTGAGGTTAAAGATGAAACATCACTGATCGTAAAGGAAAATCAACAAATATTAATTGAGCCAAATTGTAAGTCAACTAATGTATCTACAGATAGGCATATTTTAAAAAATATTTTATTCAACCTTTTAAGCAATGCAATTAAATACTCGAAGAAGGATATATCTGTAATTATTGACAAAATTGATGATCAATACATAATGCACATAAAAGATCAAGGAATTGGTATTCCAAAAGAAGAACAAAAATACTTGTTTACTAGATTTTTCAGATCTTCTAATGTAACAAATATTCAAGGTACAGGACTAGGCTTGACAATAGTTAAGAGATATTTGGATATTATAAAAGGGGATATTACATACAATAGTATTCCCGAAGAAGGAACAACTTTTTCTATATACTTTAAAGATTTATAAATGTCGGCAACAATATTAGTGATAGAAGACAACTTCGATGTACGAGATAATTTAGTTGAATTACTTTGTTTAGATGGGTATAAAGTATTAGAAGCAGAAAACGGTAAAGAAGGAGTTAAAATGGCGTTGGAAAATATTCCTGATTTAATATTATGTGATGTAATGATGCCAGTTATGGATGGGTATGGTGTATTAAAAATATTGAGTCGGAATAATCAATTAATGCATATCCCATTTATGTTTTTAACCGCTAAAGCTGATAAATCAGATATTCGTAAAGGAATGGGTTTAGGAGCTGATGATTACTTTACAAAGCCTTTCAATGAAGCTGAATTATTAGAAGCAATTGAAATTAGAATAAGAAAAGGAGCATTATTAAAAGAAAAATTAAATGCAAAAGATAAAGTAGATTCTCTTTTTATAAATAAAAAAAAGGCCGAAGAAGATTTTCAAGAATTTGTAAAAAGTAAACCATTACATCAACATTTGAAGAAGGAAGAAATCTTTCGTTTAGGCCAATTTGCTCGTTATGTATATATAGTAGAGGAAGGGATTTTAAAGAAAAGTCAATTTAGTGAATTTGGTAAAGAGCTTATAACTGAATTCTATGTAAAAGGAGATATGTTTGGTTTTTCAGATTATACTTTAGGAAGGAAGATAACATCTTCTGTTTCTGTGATTAAAGAAGCTAGATTAAGACACATTCCAATTGAAGAATTTAATAATTTCTTATTTAAAAATAAAGACTTTCTAGTTTTATATACAAAAGACGAACTTGCCCGAAAGTTAAAAGCTCAAGACAAATTAGTTGACTTTGCTTATTCCTCCTTAAGAGAAAAAGTCGCTAAATCTTTATTCTCGCTTTCTAAATACGTATATAAAGATGAAGCATTTATTGATTTATCTAGAGGTGACCTCGCTGCCTATGCAGGTTTAGCAAAAGAGACTGTAATACGAACCGTTTCTGAATTGAAAAATGATGGAATAATTGCTGTACAAGGTCAAAAAATAGAAATACTGGATCTATTAAAATTAGAAGCAATCTTTAAATAATAAAAAATCTAATTTTCAGTAATTGCCATTATTGTTTTTCTTTTCGAATCTTTCGTTGTTTAAACTGTACTTCGAGTATTTAAATTCATAGAGATAAGTTATTAGTCCTACTCTTTACCATCAATTCGTATCAAAAGTAAATCCTATACTGATATATGTCATTTATTGGACTGACTAAAATCATTCACAAAAGCATCAAGTTAATCGAAATTTGAGTAAACAGATGTTATTTCATTGATTCTAAATAAGTATTGGAATTTGTAGATATATCCAATCCTAAATGAAATAAACATCCTAATTTTTAAAAAATTATTTAGTGATGATTAAACAACAAAATCAAGTAAAACTCTTCAAATTATTAATGATATTGATCCCTTTAGGATTAGTTGTTTTAGGGATATTAATTCCAATTTTATTGATTCGTTTAGGAAATGCATAGTCAAAGTACAAAAAAAGAATCCATAGCCCTTTGCACGCATTGTGGTGAAGAATGCACATCCTTAGGTACCTTTTATATTCAAGATATACCTTTTTGTTGCAATGGTTGTAAACTTGTATATCAAGTACTAAAGACCAATGGAATGGATTCTTACTATAAGCTCAATTCCACTCCAGGCCTAACTCAAAAAAGAGTTTCGTCTGATAGTTATGACTATTTAAAAGATGAAACTGTAATCGAACAGTTACTTGCATTTCGAGATGGTGGATTAGCAAGGATTAAATTAAAATTGCCCCAAATTCATTGTACTTCTTGTTTATGGTTGTTGGAAAATTTACCATTGTTTAATAATGGGGTGTTTTCTTCTACTGTCAATTTTTCGAAGAAAGAGGCACATATCGTATTTAATGAACAGGAACTAAGCCTAAAAGCATTGGTGGAATTACTAGTTTCTATTGGATATAAACCCGAACTAAATTTTAATTCTCTCTCTAAAAAGACAGTTAAAAGATCAGACAAGCGTTTATTATTTCAACTAGGAATTGCTGGATTTTGTTTTGGCAACATAATGCTACTTAGTTTTCCAGAATACCTTGGTTTAAATAGAGATGTAGCCTTCGTATTTATTAATTACTTAAATATTTTACTTTCTATTCCTGTGTTGTTATACAGTAGTCAGGATTATTTGATTTCTGCTTTCAATGCCTTAAAGACTAAAACGGTTAACATAGATGTTCCTATAGTAATAGGAATGTTGGCACTGTTTTTAAGAAGTGTTTTTGATATATCAATGGGCACCGGAACAGGCTTTCTAGATAGTTTTACTGGATTTGTATTTTTTCTTCTTGTTGGAAAATGGTTTCAATCATTTACCTATAAGTCATTGGATTACAACAGAGATTATTCTTCTTTTTTTCCTATTTCAGTGCTTAAAAACCAATGGGATTCAACAGTTTCTATCCCTTTAAATAAAGTAAAAGTAGGGGATCAAATCATTGTAAAAAATGAGCAAATTGTTCCTGCAGATTGCGAATTAGTAAGTGGTAAAGCCAAAATCGATTATAGTTTTGTAACTGGTGAAGCGGATCTGATATATAAAAAAATTGGTGATGAATTATTTGCAGGAGGAAAACAGCTTGGTGCAGCAATTGAAGTAAAAGTTAAAAAAAGTATAGACAATTCATATCTCACACAATTATGGAATGATGAAGTATTTAAGCAAAAAGAAAATACAGGATATTCCACTTTTCTGCAATCCATAAGTAGTTATTTTGTCTACATTATTCTAGCTATTGCTTTATTTACATTAATCTATTGGTTGATAGTAGATTCCACAGTTGCTTTGAATGCATTTACAGCAGTTTTAATAATTGCTTGTCCATGCGTTTTGGCATTAACAATTCCTTTTACTTATGGTAATATTATACGCTTGTTGTCAAAATATGGCTTATATCTACAGAACACTAATGTTATTGAAAATATTCAAAATGTAGATACAATCGTATTCGATAAAACAGGTACAATAACTGATTCAAAATTAATTATACCTATATATAATGGTAAGAAGTTAACTCATCATGAAAAGGTTTTAATAAAATCGGCATGTAGGCATTCCGATCATCCTTTAAGTCAAGCTTTATTCAAGTTTTTTGCAGAGACGCCAGTAATTGAATTAGATAATTACATCGATTTTGTAGGACAAGGACATACTTCAGTTATTGGAGAACATACGATTCGTATTGGTTCTGCTTCTTTTATATTCGGTTCAGATAAGTTGGAAAATGGTTCTGTTTTTATAGAATTGAATGGTAAATTCTATGGAGAGTTCACCTTTAAGCATTCGCTTAGAATAGGAATGCAAGAAACTATTCAAGAACTTAAAAAGACATATGAAATTTACATTTTAAGTGGGGATAATGATAGGGATAAAGAGCGAATGATTGAGCTCATTGGTAAGGGAAATCACGTTGTTTTCAATCAATCACCAATGGAAAAACTAGAATTTATAAAAGCGATGCAAGGTGAGGGAAATAAAGTAATGATGATAGGAGATGGCTTGAATGATTCAGGAGCTTTAAAGCAAAGTGATGTTGGGGTAGTTGTTTCCAACGATAATTTAAATTTCACCCCGGCTAGTAATGCTGTTCTTAATGCCCATGAATTAACATCTATACATAAGATTCTAAGCAAAATTAGGTTTTCGAAATATATAATTTATACAGCACTTGCTTTATCTATATTGTACAACGGAATAGGATTGTTTTATTCGACTTCAGGGAATTTATCGCCTGTTATAGCGGCTATATTAATGCCTATTTCTTCTGTTTCGATTATTATATTCGGTGTGATAACGAGTTACTGGTTGGTCAATTCAAATAAATAGTACATAATTTTAATGTTGTTTGGAAGGCTTTTGGGTTTAACCCAAAAGCTTTTTTTTATTACCTAAGTTCAAAGAAATTGTGCAAATGCAAATCTTAGAAAACTCCCTGGAACCTCCATTTTTTTTCTTGTAATAAAGCCTTTAAAACGGCAATACCTTTTTGGATGAAAATCCACTTTTAAAACAAATGATATATATCATTATCGAGATTGATT
>CAYOIL010000144.1:0-352 GCA_964403985.1 uncultured Saprospiraceae bacterium | reverse complement strand
TGTCATAAAGTCAACGGATAATTACAAATAACTTAGCACTTAAATAGAAAGTAATGACCGTAATTATACTTCTCATATCTATAAGTTTATTAGTAGCAACTGGTTTCCTAGTCGCTTATATATGGGCTGTTGGTAGTGGACAATATGATGATGAATCAACGCCAGCGATGCGTATACTTTTTGACGACGAATTAATAGAAACGAAAATCAATAATAAGAAGTAGAATACTTCTCAATAAAAAAATTATTCATGACAAATGTAGAACACTTTAGTTACGATAATAAAATTGTAAGAGATTTTGGGATTGCAACGGTTGTATGGGGAGCAGTGGGTATGCTAGTTGGATTATTA
>CAYOIL010000143.1:530-10169 GCA_964403985.1 uncultured Saprospiraceae bacterium | reverse complement strand
TCACGCTTCGGATGAACTTCACTGGCGGTAGCCCCAACTGCCATCTGGAAATGCGTTAGTAATCACTAACATATGGCGAATTTAGCCAGAGGGAAACAGATAGCCGGCGAGGTCCGAGGCGCTTACCTGCGTGCTTTCAAGCAGTTAGAGCAGAAAGGTCGTCCAATCTCGTCTCTAGTGCTGGAGCAGCTGGAAGAAAACCCGCTTAAGGCATTGGAGCTCCTGGCCAAATTCACGCCCCGAGAGCTGATGCTAGAGGGAGAGGTGGGTGCTGCTCCAAGCGTGATCAATATGCAGGTCAACGTGGTGCAGGTAGAGGGCAAGACCGAGATCCTAGATCACGACCCCTTGGAAGGGCTGAAGGTGGTCAAGGCCGTTGGCTGAAGCGCTGGATCTTCAGTTTGATGTCGCTGAACCCTTTGTCGATCTGTACTACCCCAAGCGGTACAAGTGCTACTACGGGGGCAGGGGTGGGGCCAAGAGCTGGGCTTTCGCTCGGGCGCTCCTTCAGATGGGGCTCAAGAGGGATCTGAGGGTCCTGTGTACCCGCGAGCTCCAGATCTCAATCAAGGACTCAGTACACCGGCTCCTGGCTGACCAGATCGCTGGGATGGGGTTGAGTGCCTTCTATGAGGTCCTGAACGGCGAGATCCGTTGCCGGCTGAACAAGACCATTTTCCTGTTCAAGGGCATCAAGCACTCCATCAGCGAGATCAAATCGACTGAAGGCGTAGACGTGTGCTGGGTGGAGGAGGCGGAGAACGTCTCTGAGGCGTCTTGGAGAACCCTGATTCCGACGATTCGGAAAGAGGGCTCTGAGATTTGGGTGAGCTTTAACCCCAGGCTGAAGACAGATGCGACCTATCAACGGTTTGTGGTGAAGCCTCCGACCAGCGACCGGGCGGTGATCAAAAAGGTGGGGTGGCGAGATAACCCTTGGTTTCCTCAAGTCCTGAAGGACGAGATGGAAGCTGATAAAGCCAATGATTACGAGATGTACCTCCACGTCTGGGAGGGTGAGCTCCGGCAGTACGCAGAAAACGCGATTTACGCCAAGCAGCTGCGAGAGGCGCGGGAGCAGGGGCGCATCCTCTCCATCCCTATAGCCAAGGACGTGCCGGTCAATACGTTCTGGGACCTCGGCAAGGATGACCACACGGCCATCTGGCTGCATCAGCAGGTAGGGCCTCAAAACCGATTCATCGGGTACTACCAGAACCGCCTGGAAGAACTACCGCACTACGCCAAGTGGGTGTTGGGCCACCAGTACATCTGGGGCCATCACTACCTGCCACACGATGTAGAGCAAGACATTCTGGGGATGGCGAAGACCCGCAAGCAGCAACTTGAAGACATGGGGATACGGCCGATCACGGTGGTCCCCAGGGTGCGCCACCTCAACGAAGGCATTGAACAGACCCGCAGAGCATTTGCCGGGTGCTGGTTCGAGCAGGACCGCTGCGAGCAGGGCCTAGAGGCGCTGGCGAACTACGAGCGGAAGTATGACGACGAGAACGACACCCACTCAGAGACGCCCATCCACAATTGGGCCAGTAACGGTGCGGATGCGTTCAGACAGTTTGGACAGGGCTATCAAGGATCAACCAATGAATGGGAGCGGTTTGTGAAAACAGAAACAACGGGCTACAGCCGCCGCTCTCGCGTGGTGGGCGTAGATCGGAGCTGGGCTGAATGAGCGAATCGATCTATTACGAGCTGGAAGATGACGAGCCGATCGCGGACGAGTCTGAAGGCAAGTCTGATGAGGAACTGATCTCAATCCTCGAGGCGCACGTCTATCGGGCCATCAATGACGAGGGCGGGGATGTCTCGGACATTCGGGAGCGCAATCTCTCCCGGTATCGCGGCGACGGGTTTGGCGATGAGCGGGACGGCCATTCGCAGTATGTCTCCCGTGAATCCTTTGAGACCGTCGAGTGGGCGCTTCCTCTGGTTCTGAAGCCCTTCGTATCCGGCCCTCGAGTGGTGGAGTTTGAGCCTGAAGGGCAGGACGACGAAGCCGCTGCAGAGCAAGAGACGGACATCGTTAACTACTTCGCCCTCAAGCGAAACAACGGCTTCACCACGCTCTACAGCGCCGTCAAAGACGTGATGATGTATCCCAATGGGTACGTGAAGGTCTACGAGAAGGTCCAGGCGCGGCGCACTTTCGACCGATACACCGGCTTGCTGGCTCCCCAGGTCGCTGAGTTGGACCAAAATCCAGAGATTACCTTGCTCGAAGCTGAAGTCCGAGAGGAACAGACCGATATGGGGCCTGTTGAGCTCTATGACGTTCGAGTCCAGAGGGATTGGATCGAGCGGAAGAAATGCTGGGTCCCTGTCCCCCCGGATGAGTTGCTGGTTGCAGAAGATCTGACAGCTTTGGATCTGGACGAGGCGGACTTCATCTGCCACCGAGTGCGAAAGAACTACAGCCAGTTGGTCCGAGAAGGCTTTGATCCTGACCTGCTGGAAGAGGTCGGTGAGACCTCGGAGCACGACAACGATTCAGAGCGCCACCACCGCCTGAACTACATTGATGACAATCCCGATCGGGACGACGACCTAGACGACTCCATGCGGGAGATGTGGGTCCATGAGTGCTATCTGTGGATTGATGCGGACAACGATGGGATCGCGGAGTACCGCAACATCGTCTTTATCGGCAACACGATTTTCCACAATGAAGAAGTGGACTACCAACCCTTTGTCGCATCGTCAGCGATTCTGAACACCCACCGCCATGTGGGTATGGGCCTGGTTGAGATTGTTGAGGACATCGACCGCTACTCCACGCAGCTGAAGCGGATTCTGATGGACAACGCCGGCAAGGCGAATGCCCCCCGGAAGTACCTGGGCGCGGGCGCGCTGGACCGAAACGGCATGACGCTTGATCTCCTGCTGAACACGGAGAGCGAGTACATTCCCGTGGGCGATCCGAACATGATCGTCCCCGAACAGTTTCAAAGCATCATCGGGGAGGTTCTGCCCGTGATTCAGGGCCTGCGGGAAGACCGCAAGATGCGGACGGGCATCGCTCCCGAGATGAATATGAACCCCGAAGTCCTGCAGCAATCGACCGCAGAAGCCTTCATGGGGGCCTTGGAGCAGACCTCCCAGCGCATTGAGATGATGACTCGGATTATCGCTGAGACTTTGGTGAAGAAGATCTTTCAGAAGTTTCACGCACTGATGCGGATGCACCCTGACCCAGAAACGACAATCAAGGTCAGGAATCAGTACATCCCCGTCAACCCGTCTGAGTGGCGCGAGCGGGCGAACCTGGAGATCAACGTGGGCCTTGGGTTCAAGGGGAATCAGGAGACCGTACAGGCCCACATGGGGCTTTTGCAGGTCCAAAGAGAGGCGATGCAAGGCGGGATGGCCGGTCCTCCGCAGTTCTATCACTCGTTCTCCAAGCTTGTTGAGGCGATGGGGCTGGAAGATCCGGAACGGTACTTTGTGCCACCGGACAAGATTCCCCCGCCGCCTGACCCGAAAGCGTCTCCCGAGTATCAGCTTCTGATGGCCGAAGCCCAGAAGACGATGGCGGAGATGCAGGAAGAATTGAACAAAACCAAGCGCGAGAAGGCTGCGATGGCAGCTGAGCTCCAAGAGACCGCCGCGAAGGTCGAGAACCTTTATGCGGATACGGAACTGAAACGCGCCAAAGCAGCACAGGTAGGTCATGAGCCGATCCAGCCCGGAGCATAAAAGCCAGAAAGCCGTCCAGATGGCCGAGACCATCAAGCCTGGCTTGGAGATTCTTGAGGCGTCACTGGTCGGTGAGCTGAAGACAGCGGATCTCGACGGCTCCCCCGAGCAGCAGGCGAAAGCGATCGAGCTTGTTCGCCAGCTTCAGCTCATGAGCAAGTTTGAAGCGCAACTTGTACTGGCCTTATCCCAAGGTCAGGCATATCTCAAAGAGGTAGACAATGGATGATGGAGAAGGTCTGGAAGACCTGATTGACGAGGTTACCGAGGTCGTTGACGACGCTGAGCCTCTGGAAGAAGAATCAGAACCTGTTGAGACCGAAGAGGAATCAGCAGATGACGATGAGGCCGAGTCAGCCTCAGACGACGAGCCGGACGAGGATTCCGAGCAGACGCCCATTGAGACACTGGATCAGGTAGCCGCTGCGCTGGAGGTCGATTCTTCGGAATTGATGGCCAACGTAAAAGGGACCGTGGTCGTGAACGGTGAGACTCAAGAGGTGACATTGCAGGAAGCTCTGAGGGGTTACCAGCGTCAAATGGACTACGACCAAGGCAGAACGGCCTTGCGACAGGAGCGTGATACACACCTTCAAGAGGTGGCACAGCATCACCAGTCTGCGCAAGAAGAACTACTGCAACGTGGTCAATTCATGCAGTCGCTCAAGGAAGTGGTGACGGGTCAAATGAACGACCCTCGCATCCAGGCGCTACAGGCATCACAGGACCCAGCCGAACGGCTGCGGTATCTCGAGATGACCCAAGAGCACCAGGGAAAGCTTCAAGCGATTGCGCAACTTGAGCAGCACGCCGCCGAACAGTGGCAGGCCAATCAGCAGCAAGCCCAAGCGATGCAGCAGCAGTATCAGCAGCAGCACTTGGAGCAGCAGCAAGCGCAGCTCTTACAAGCCGTGCCCGATTTCAACAACGAGAAGGCCCAGGCCATGACGCAGTATCTGCGTGGTCTGAACTTCACAGACGAGGAAATCGGGACCATTACGGATCACCGCATGGTGATGGTTGCCCTCAAGGCGCAAGCCTACGACGAGCAGCAGAAGTCCGTAGACACGGTGAAGAAGAAGGTCTCCAAGCTCCCCAAGATCACCAAGCCGGGTAAACCCGAATCGAAGGCGAAAGTGAGTCGAGGGAAGCGAGCCAGACTGGCTGCGAAAGCAAAGCAGACGGGCCACCCTGACGACGCAGCGGCTGCTATCGAGCATCTAATCTGAGGTAACCCCTAATGGCACAACCTGCCGAAACCCTTGACCGTTACGACCTGGCCACCAAAGGCGACAACGCGCGCGAACAGCTGGCGGACCGCATCTACGATACGTCGCCCACGCAAACGCCGTTCCTGACTTCCATCGGCCGTGGTTCCAACTCCAACGACTACTTCACCTGGCAGCAGGACAAGCTGGCCGCGGTGGACGTTGACAACGCCCACATTGACGGCGACGACTTCCAAGGGGAAGCGATCGAAGCCGCAACCCGCATCGGCAACTACAACCAGATCCTCCGCAAAGAGGTTACGGTTTCTCGCCGGGCTGACATCGTTCGCAAGGCTGGTCGCCAGCGTGAACTGGCCCGACAGGTCATGCGGAAAGCGCGTGAGATCAAGCGCGACCAGGAAGCGATCTACCTGAACAATCAGGCGGCGAATCCTGGCAACTCCACCACGGCTCCCCGGACGGCGGGCGCGGGTGCGTGGTACAAGACCAACGTGTCTCGCGGTGCTACTGGTGCGTCTGCGCCGCTGTCTGACGGTACGCACGGCTATCCCAATGCCGTGGCCAATGATGGCACCCTGCGGGCGCTGTCTGAGACGGCCATGCTGGATGTCTGTCAGTCGTCCTACATCGCTGGCGGTGATCCGACTCACGTCTTCGTGAGCCCCACCGGCAAGCGTCGCGTCTCTAACTACCTGTTCACGGCTGATGCGCGCATTGCGTCGCAGTACCAAGACCAGGGCAAGGAGATGAAGGCCGCGAGTGCGATCGGTGCGGTGGACTACTGGCTGACCGATTTCGGTCCGATCCAGATCGTTCCCGACCGTTTCCAGCGCGATCGTGATGTTCATATCATCGACCCCGAATACTGGAGCGTGGACTATCTCGATAGCTACCACATCCAGAAGATGGGCAAGACGGGCGACAACGAGAAGCGGATGCTCGTTCTGGATGCGGGCTTGTGCTGCAAGAACGAAGAGTCCAGCGGCATCGTTGCCGACATCGACGTCACCACGGCGATGGTCGCCTAACTCACCGGGGGCTTCGGCCCCCGTTTCTTAAAGGGGCCTTCGGGTCCCTTTTTTATGGGAGATCGAATGAAACTCACGATTAAGTCCGTGAACGGCAATCCTGCGTGCTCGAATTACTTCGTGGATGAGCACACCAAGCTGTCCCCTGGCGAATACATCGAACTGGACGGCCGTGCTGGCTACAACAAGAAGATGCTCGAGCCCGTTGATGATGACGAGGCTGAAGGCATGAAAGCGATTGAGCTCGGCAACGCTGCTCCGACAGTGGACATTGCCTCTCAAGGCCACACCGCCCAGACCGAAAAGCTCGCACAGGATGACGCTGAGTGAGCCAGAAATTCCTTTTAGGCGCTGATGGCGGCGTGGTGGTGGAGTGGCACGAAAATGCCGATAACACTGCGACCCTGCGGCATTACGAGAACGCACAGCCCGTTCTTGACAATGTGCAGCGCCTGAGAGGGATGCAGAACAAGTCGGCCCAGGGCCGGCATGTGGCTTCTGTGCCCGCTACCATCGCCTTTGGATGGCAGAAAGAGTGGCGCACGAAATACAAAGACACATGGTCTTGGAAAACATTCTTGACCATGAAGCTCAACAGTCGGGACTACTCCGGCTTTAGGACGTGGGAAGGCCGTGTCTGACTATCAAACGCTGCAGAATATCGCGGTTGATTGGATGAACCGCACTGACCTGACGGGTCAGGCTGAAGAATTCGTCCGAATCGCAGAGGCCCGAATCGCTCGGGACGTGTCTGTGGCCTACCAGCGGGTCAAAGGTGACTGGACCCTGACGGATCAGGAGACGCTGGTCCCCGCAGACTGGATCAGCTTTATCTCTGTCCCCCTTCAGTACATGCCCCCGCATCGGATGTTTGAGGCGATCATCTACGGCGATACGGGCGAGGCGACCTCTTACACGATGGATGGCCGATACCTCGTGGTAGCCCCCTTTTCGGGCTCACAGGCGCTGTCCGTGCGTTACAAGGCACGTTTGCCCAGGCTCGTTAATGGCAACGACACGAACTCACTACTGACGGACAATCCTGACCTGTACCTTCATGCGGTGAGGGCTGCGATTGCCGATCGCGCACAGGACGACGAGCAGCACATGAAGCATGAGGGCCAGTATCAGGCCATTGTGCAAAGTCTGAATGAGCAGCATCAGTGGGGCGTGCATTCTGGGAACGCGCTCCGCAAGATATGAAAATCCCGTTTGGCGAATGGATGCCGGATCAGCCGGAATTGAGCAACCCCGGCGCGCTAGTTGCGAAGAACGTCGTCCCTGAGATCGCAAGCTATAGCCCTCTGCGCTCCCCCCAGCCGCTGACTGATGGTCTGGCCGAGCCGTGCCTCGGTTCCTTTTGGGTGCAGGATGCGGCAGGGACGGTTTACAACTTTGCCGGGGATAGAACGTCGCTCTATGAGCTCTCTGGTTCCACATGGAACACTGTGGGCACTGGATATGGGGCGGTGAACTGGGAATTTGTGAAATGGGGTCAGAGGGTGATCGCCACGGCCCCGAATACAAACCCGCAGTATTTCGACCTTGGCGTCTCAACGACGTTTCAAGATCTTCCCAATGCCCCCCAGGCTTCGCGTGTGGCGGTCACTCGTGACTTCGTAGTGCTTGCGGGACTGACGACTGATCCAGAGGTGGTGAAGTGGAGCGGGTTTAACAACTCGGAGTATTGGACGCCGGATCTTGCTTTCCAGAGTGATGAGCAGGTTCTGAGAGGCCGGGGCGGGCGCATTCAGCGGATTGTCCCTGGTGACGTTCTGACGGTCTTCCAAGAGCACTCAATCTGGCGGGCATCGTATGTTGGCCCGCCGACGCTGTTCCGCTTTGACGAAGTGGAGCGGGGCCGTGGAACGCCCGCACCCAACTCGGTCTGCTGGACTGGCCAGTATATTTTCTACTACGGCCAGGACGGGTTCTATTCGTTCACTGATCAGTCCCAGCCGATCGGCGCGAACCGGGTTGACCGATGGTTTGCGCAAGAGGCGGATCAGTCCGTTCTGGACACGATGCGGGGCGCTGTCGATCGGCAGAATCGCCTAGTGATGTGGGGCTTCAAATCCACGTCTTCCGCCCCGCTCAATGACCGAGTGATTATCTACAATTGGGGGGCTGATAA
Source organism: uncultured Saprospiraceae bacterium (assembly GCA_964403985.1). GTDB lineage: Bacteria > Bacteroidota > Bacteroidia > Chitinophagales > Saprospiraceae > JAHDFB01. The sequence continues at coordinate 2,061 of CAYOIL010000143.1, read as the reverse complement.
ATGGGCGTATGGAGAGATCGACTCTCAGGTCATTTCCGAGTATCTGACAGAGGGGTTGACGCTGGAACAGGCTGCGGTTGTTTTCGGGGCCAACTCTGACGCAATCAACATCTTGTCCGATTCCGATGCGTTCGCTGGGGGGCGCTTGAGTCTGGCATTGTTTGGTGACGGCAACCGCCTGCAAGTTCTTTCGGGGGTTCCGCTGGATTACGAGATCGACACCACGGAGGTGGGCGAGAACCGGCGCAAGATGGTGCGCAGCGTCCGTCCGCTGGTGGATGGGGATACTTCAGTCTGCGTCATGACTAGAAACCGGCTCAGAGATCAAGTCTCCCTTGGCGTCCCGGTCCCGCAGAACGCTTTGGGCGAATGCCCGATGAATCAGGATGCCCGCTATCACCGCTTCCGAGTGAAGGGCTCAGGTTCTTTTACGCACGCTCAAGGCGTGGAAATCGACTACAGGATGTCAGGTAGACAATGAACTACGGCGCAATCAATTCTCCGTTTATCGGGGGCATCAATACTCAGTTTGGAAACATCGGGATGCCGAATGCGGCAGGGGTGGGGCTTCCGAATGCCGGCCTTCCGACAGGGGGTTTCCCGTCCCCGGGTGGGCGTCCACAGCAGCTGACTGGCTCGCCAGAAACCCTGATGGATCAATACCTTCCAATGAACGGCGGCGGAGCGGGGAAATACAATGAACAGGCCCAGCAACTTGCCAACGGCGGGGCTCAGCATCGTCCTTACGGAACCACACCTAGCAACCCAATCTCTGGCTCTGGTGGACTTCCATCTAGCCCGTTTATTGGCAAGGGAGGACTGTCAGGATACCAAGGACTCACTCCAGGCGGCGGTGAGGGCGGGGGAGCAGCAGCTCTGGGTGGCTATCAAGGATACCCCCTTGGGCTTCTCAATCTCTCAGGTGGAGGTTTCTCCTCGTTTTAAAACGCTGTGGATCATGTACTGCGGCGGGGATCGAATTGAGGAATGGGGCTGGCACATGCTGGACGTGTTTGAGGACTTCGCCAGACACATGAAGTGTCAGCACATTGAATTTCGCGGGCGGCATGGCTGGATGAAATATGCGCCCGATAGTGGCTACAAAGACGTAGCCCGAATCTACAGGAAGACGCTATGAGCGGTGGTGGTGGGTCGAGCTCGACCATTGAAAAGTCTGACCCGTGGTCAGGCCAGCAGCCTTACTTGCAGTATGGCTTCAATGAGGCGCTGAACAATTACAACTCTGGCGGGCCTCAGTTCTTCCAGAATCGCACCTACACGCCGTTTTCTGACCAGACCCAGCAAGCCTTCCAGATGACCGAAGACCGGGCGCTGAATGGCTCGCCGGTCAACGATGCGTTTCAGGGCTATGTGCAGGATTCTCTGAACCAGCGACCGGACACGGCGAACCTCAATGGCTATCTGTCTGGTCAGCTTCAAGGGAACCCAACGCTCGAGAAGGGCGCGGCGTATGCGGGGGTGGGTAGTGGTGGTCCCAACCTGGATTCGACCGCTCAGCAGGCGCTCACGC
>CAYOIL010000143.1:0-520 GCA_964403985.1 uncultured Saprospiraceae bacterium | reverse complement strand
GTCTGCGGGCGGGCAGATGCTTAACGCCAACCCGCATCTGGACGGGATGTATGACCAGGCCGCGAGCCGGGTGACTCAAAACTACCGGGAAGCGGTGAATCCGGCGATTGCCTCTCAGTTCTCGCTTGCGGGCCGGACTGGCAGCAACGCACACCAGGCGGCGGTGGCAAACTCTCAGCAGGAGCTGGGCGATTCTCTGTCGGGCATGGCTGCGAACATCTATGGCCAGAACTACCAGAACGAGCGCGCTAATCAGCTGCAATCCGCAAACACTCTAAACTCTCAGGGTCTGCAGGCTTACGGCCTCGGTTCACAGGATGACTTGGCGCGTCGTGGCCTCGGCTCTCAGGTCTACGGCCAGCAAGCCGGTCTGCAGCAAGGCGCGGCAGGGCTGCAGAACTCCGTGAATCAAGGCATCTACTCGAATCAGGGTCGGGCAGGGGTGTTGGCACCGCAAGCAGCCAACATCGCCTATGACGACGCTGAAAGGCTGTCTCGAGTCGGCGGCGCTGTTGAGGCG
>CAYOIL010000142.1:0-10293 GCA_964403985.1 uncultured Saprospiraceae bacterium | reverse complement strand
GTGATACATTGATTGCATTAGATGGGGCATTTACTGTAAGCGATAATTGTGAACTTAGTGGAGGAGGAGATTTTGGATTTTTGGGTTTAACCCAAATTTCAGGTATCGGTTTATTCGAAGCATACACGGTAGGGGATAATGAGAACATATATATGTTATGTGATTCTTCTAACAATTGTGTGATGGATACTATAGTAATAACGGTAGAAGAATACAGTCCTTCAGCTTTTGGATCATTATCTGAGTTTAATCTTTCTATTGATGAAAATTGTGAGGGAAATATTACACCAGAAATGGTGCTTTTAGGAACTGAATTTGGATGTTTAGAAAATTGTACGGTTGTAGTGATGGATGAAGATGGGAATGAACTTCCAAATCAATTTGATGGAAGCCATATAGGTCAATCTTTTATGTATGCTGTTACTTGTAATGGTAATCAGTCAATGGGGATTGTTAATATAGAAGATAAATTTCCACCGATAATGGAATGTGCACCTGATACGGTTACTGTCGGAGAAGCAATGACTTATCCAGCGCCTGCAATTTTCGAAAATTGTAGTGGAGCTGTACCGGAATTAGTAAATGAAGTTTTACAAACAGTGGATTGCGATGATCCTGAAATAGAGAGTATAATAGTAAGAACATATAAAGCTGTTGATGCAGCAGGAAATGAAAGCGATGTTTGTGAACAAGTATTATCTATAGTGAAATTTGATATTGGAATCGTTCAAGATCCAATTTTGACGACTATTAATTTAGATTGTAGTGAAGATTATCCTGTAGATGATACAGGAAACCCAGATCCAGCATTTTATGGATCACCAAGATTAAACGGAATAAATTTATATCCATCATCGTTTGTCGATTTTAATATTTTGGCAACCTATGAGGATGAAGTAGTACAAACATCTCCAAACGATTTTACAATTCTTAGAATTTTTGAAGTAACTCATTGGCAATGTGGAATTGACACAACTAGAACTTTTGGTCAATTATTTAATATAACTGATTCTAGCGGACCTGATTTTATATGTCCAGATGATATGACTTTTACAACTGAAGGAATAAATTGTACGGCTGATATTATTTTGCCGACTGTTGAAGTTGCTGATGCTTGTTCTGAAGTTGCAAGTGTTACTATACAATATGAAGGTGGTTTTATAAATGGAAACGGTGGGTTAGCAAATCTTCCGAATGGAACTTCTACAGTAACATATCTAGCCGAAGATACAGAAGGGAATTCAAGCTCATGTTCTTTTGAAGTAATGGTAAGTGATCAAGAACAACCTATTGCAATTTGTGAACAGTTTACAACAATTACATTAACAAATCAAGGAATAGCTATTGTAGATGCTGAAGATTTCGATGACGGTTCATTTGATCCTTGTGGTGATGTAACAATTGAAGTACGAAGAATGGTTGCAAATTGTGATCCTACAGATTCAGTATTCGGAGAAAGTGTTTCATTCTGTTGTGCAGATTTAGATGCTGAGCAAATGATAGTTTTAAGAGTTACCGATGCTACTGGAAATACAAACGAATGTATGATAATGGCAGAAGTTCAAGATAAAGTGCCACCAGTTCTTATTCAAGGTTTACCTGATATTACAATAAGTTGTGAATTTCCATTTAACGAAGCAGATACGGAACAGTTTGGTTCATTGGTATTTGATGTAGATGATATCGAACCAATCTTGTTAACTGCAGACTTAGTTGAATTTAGTGGAGACGCTACAGATGGATTAGTTTTAGGAAATTGTGTAGAACTTATATCTGAAGAAATCACAGCAAGTAACTTTAATACTTGTGGAATTGGTTCAGCAGTAAGAGTTTTAACTGTTGCAAATGCTGAAGGACTTATTGTAACTGATGTTCAAAACATAACTTTTGTAAATCCTACACCTTTTACTCTAGCAGATATAGATTTTCCAGGAGATTTATTCTTTAATAATTTATGCGATGTAAATGAACTTGATCCTGGAAATCTTCCAGACGGATTTAATTATCCTGTAATTACAGAAGATGGATGTGATCAAGTAGGATTTGATTTTGAAGATGAAATAATTGATTTAAGCGATGGTGCATTGTCGTGTTATACTTTAACAAGAACATGGATTGTAATTGATTGGTGTCAAAATGATGGTGGAGTTTTTGAAACTTTTGAGGGAACTCAAACTATAACTGTTACAAATACCAATGATCCAGAACTTACAGGTGACTGTAGTAATAGAGAAGTAAATTCACTAGATCCAAATTGTGGACCAATATTTATTGAGTTAACAAATACTGCTTCTGATGATTGTACCTCTCTTGAATTTATGAATTTTAGTTATACAATAGATGCATTTAGTGATGGCTCAATTGATTTCATTGGAAATACAAATGATGCAAGTGGTGCTTATCCAGTAGGTACACATACCATTTCTTGGTTAGTACAAGATGGCTGTGGTAATGATGACGCTTGTTCTTATACGTTTACTTTAAATAATACAAAATTACCATCGCCGAAATGTCTAGACAATATTACTGCTGATTTGACAGCTGTTGATACTGACGGTGATGGAACTGCTGATACAGAGTTAGTTACAGTTACTCCAGAAATGTTTGATGCTGGTTCTGATGATCCATGTGGTACACCTATTCAACTAAGTTTTAGTTCAGATATTAATGATGTTGAGAGAACATATGGATGTGATGATATAGGAGAAAATATAATAGAATTGTGGGTTACTGATGAAAATGGAAATCAAGATTTCTGTATTACTAGTTTCGATGTACAAGATAACAATGGTGTCGATTTATGCCCTTTAGCTCCATTAACTGTCGATGTGATAGGAGAATTAAAGACTGAGATAAATGAGATGATTTCTTTAGGTGAAGTAGCTTTAGAAGGAGGAAATATAATGGACATTACAGAAGAAGACGGGTTTTATGATTTTAGTGAAATGCCGAAAGGAGGAGATTATATTGTAAATCCAAGCAGAGATATTGATCCTTTAAATGGAATTACTGTTGCTGATATTATCTTGATTCAGAAGCACATTTTGGGCCTTAGCCCATTAAACTCTCCATATAAGATTTTAGCTGCAGATATAGATAATAGTCAAAAAGTAAATGGAGCAGATATTATTCAATTAAGAAAGTTATTACTAGGTTATTATTCTGATTTCCCTCAAAACACTTCTTGGAGATTTGTAGATGAAGATCATGTTTTTATGGATCCGACAAATCCTTGGATTTCAGATATTCCTGAAACGTATGAAATTTTTGATTTGCAAACTAACATGACAATCAATTTCAAAGGCTACAAAGTAGGTGATGTAAATAATACTGCCAGCCCTAATGATTTAATCGCAGAACACATAGATACTCGGTCAAATGAAACTCAAGAAATTATTCTTAGTGAAAGTACTTTAGATAGTGGAGTAGAGAAGTGGATTCATTTCTATAAAAAAGAAGGTGATGCATTAGAAGCTCTTCAATTAGGATTTTCTTTTGACCAAAGTCAAGTTGAAATAGTGGAGGTTTCAAGTGATAAGTTTGACATGAATGAAACAACATATAGGTTAAATCTTAATGAATTAAAGTTGATTCTTACTGGAAAAGAGCATTTAACTAATTCAAGCGATACTCCTTTATTTAGTTTGTTAATAAGAGCTAAAGAAAAAGTTGATGTTGCAAACGTTTTAATGTTAGATGAAGAAGTTTTAAGAAATGAAGCTTATAATACAAATTTAGAACTATCTGATGTTGCTTTAAATATAGAAAGCATGGTAGAGGATGCAAAATTTGATTATTCTATGTTAGAATTAAAGCAAAATGAGCCAAATCCATGGATGTCTTCAACAACAATTACTTTTGTTTCGCCTAGATCAGAAATAGGGTACTTTAACATTCTTGATGTAAACGGAAGAGTACTTAAATCAACAGAACAGTTATTTAATGAAGGTGATAATTCAATAGTTTTAAGTGGAGAAGATGTGTTAAATAGCGGAGTGTATTATTACGAAATAATCATTGGTGAGTTAAGAATTATGAAAAAGATGATTTATATTAAATAAATAGATATAAAAAGAGATATTATTTAGTTTAAATAATATCTCTTTTTGTACTTTGTTGTACTATTTCCAAAGGTTTACGACTTATTGTATTATATAAAATATTAATTTATAAAATATTTAAGTAAAGATCTTTACATATTTGAAATAAATTGCATATGTTTGTGTCCTGATACACCAGTTATATGATATTATTATGGTGTAACCGAACCTGAGAAAAATAAAATAGAGCTGTTTTTAAAATTAAAACAACTTTATCATGGGGTTATTATGCCATTTAAGAAAAGCACTTCCTAGGACAACCTGGAATAATTCACCTTTTCAATCTTTATGTTACCTTCCCGTAACTATATTATTTCTATTATTTTTTACCATTAAGAGTAGTCATGCTCAATGTCCAGTTATTCAATTTGAAGACTTACGTGGACAAATCGGTTTTCCTCAATTTGACAATACAAGCCAATGTGGAGACGCTGATACATTGTCAGTTCTAGTTTTTACAGATGCCCCTGTAGAAATATTAGGTTTTGAAATGCAAATAAATCTAGATGATGGTCTTATTTATGGAGGTTTTTCAGAAACTCAATATGGTGGAAATACTAGTATTGCTTATGCAGGCGGTTCAACAACTTGTCCTAAATTTTCTTTATCAGGCGTTACAGATCCTGATAATGTGATGATAGCAAATGTAGGCTTAGTCCCGGATTGTAATTTAGATCTTACTAAGTTGTATAAAATATCATTTGAATATGAATATATATATCAAGATACTTTAGGTAATATATTTGAGTGTGAAGGAGTATATGAAATAGCTGAAGAATTCAATTCTGGTTTAAAGAGACCAGAGTTAAATATGAATACAGTAAGTCCCTTGACCAGAGTGTTAACTAGTTTAGGGTCTCCATATTGTCAAACAATGTTAGTTTCTCAAGATGGGCTTCAAGCTAGTTTGAATGAGATGAACTTTTTAGTTTCAAATTTTCCAACTACGGACCCTAATCTTTCTATTGTATCTATAAAGGCGAACGATATTGATTTACCTATTACAATTGAGGGTGATTCGACAGTTTCAGTATTTGTTGATGGTTCTTATTTTCTTAGTAATACTTCTCAAAACCCTACAAATGAAAAATTTAATACTGGTGAAAAAATAGAATTTGAAGTTTGCTATCAATCTGATTTATGTCCTTCATCTAGTATATTTAATCCAGTTTATCAAGCTTGGTATGGATGTGAAGGCGACACTTGTAATATTACCTCACAAACAGCAACTGTAATAGTTAAACCAACAGGTGCTGCTGATCCTATAGCTACTGCTGATTTTGATGGCCCACTTGAGATATGTGGAAATGCAGGAACAATTTCACTGACAATTACAAATCCTGGTGATGCGGGATTAGAAAATACGTATACAGATTTATCAGTAGGTTATGAAACTTGCGAAAGAACTAATGTTGGAATAGCTGAAGTAAGAGTTGCTGGTACAGTTTTGTCAGAAAGTGATTATGAATGGATTGGAGATGATTTAACTGTTCATTTTGATAGTTTGGATATGATACCAGGTTCTGGTTTAACTGATGTTGATGGAGATGGATATTTTGACGACCTAGTAGGAGGAGCTTCTGTTTCCTTAGAAATAGATATGGAGATAGTTTGTGGAGTTATGGAAGTAGATCCTACATCTCTTGAATGTCCCACTATTAATTGTCCTTTTGCAGTGTTTTTTGTAAAAGCAAATTCAAATTGTGGAAATACATTTACAAGGTTTCCTCCTGTTGTTCCTTTTAATATTAATTATGGTCCTACCGGAGTAAATAATGAAAATGAAGTGAATATCGGATCTGATGATAATCCAATATTTGGCTATGATTTTGGACAACATGGAACGAAAGAAAATGTTACAACTGCTCTACCTGCAGCAGTAATAGATTATGAATTTTGTTATGACTTCGGTGCTGAAAATGTTAGCCCTTGTCCAGCTGGTGCTCAATACGGATTAAAATTAACTTTTGCAGGTTCTTCTCGAATAGTTCAAGATTATGAGGTTGTTCCTGGATCAATTTATTATAATGCAGATGGAGGTGCAGATGTATCTATTCCAGATGCAAATGCAGTTTTTATGACACCAGATCCAACAGATCAAGGTGTTAGAATGTTAAATGTTTCTGGTGGTGAGGGGACTGATATGGTATGCTATAAAATGCAGATTCAATTAGATACAGCTTATTGTGCACCAACACAATTTGTAGCTGTTTCTCAGCAGGTTACTGAATATTGTCCTGATTGTGATTGTACAATAGTAAAAGCTTGTAAAAACACTCAATTTAGTTCAGATCCACAATTTTATGATTGTCCTTGTTTACTAGGTCATAACGTTGAGGTTACTAGAAAAAATCTTGGTTATACTGACCATACTATGTCCACAAAAGTAGATAGACAAACAATTTTAGATAATTGTCCTACAGACCTGGTGAATTTTGGGCCAGGTGATACTATGGCTGTTTGTGTAGCCTATGATATTAAAGATTTAGATGCCGTGACAAATATGAATATGTGGTTGTTTTCGGCTAGAATTGAAAGTACTTCTGGATTAACAAAAACTGCTGAATTACCACTAACTCCAGATCGTCGTGCTGGTGGAATTGTAAAGTGGGAAGTTGTAAAATCGGGAGGTACAGCAACTGAATTTTCTTTTGAAGATTTTGCTTCATGTGATAGTCGAACAGGGGTGTTTTATGATACAAATGATGAGAGAAATGGCAATGAAAAACCTAGTGGATTTCCTGCTTATGCTGACTATGGTTTACAGGATTTAACAACTGAATATGATATTAACACTATTTATCCAGGTAATAGTGGTAATGATGGCTATGATAATACAATAATTGCTAGTTTATATGTAAGAAATGCACAGCAAAGTAACGAATGCGGTGCAGTATCTACTAGTTCAGGTGGGAATTGTTTGCAGGATTTCTTTGATGCATTTGATTTTCAAGTCGGAGATACAATTAAGATGTATATGGAGTATCCAATGAAACGAAATCCATATAGAGCAGCTGCTATAGCAGCTGGTGAAAACCCGCCAATCAATAACTCAATGCGTGTAAGGAATTACGTTACAATGTACAATTATGATGAATTTGGACATCCAAGTTATTGTTACACTACTAATTCTAGTTCATGTGGGAGTTATCCTAATGTTAATGTTGCGGAATATGGTGGTGTATCTGCAATTACTGATTTAGAATTAGACAATTGTGGGGGAACAGCTATGCATACTTTTAAGGTCGCTAATCCTCCTCCAACAGGTTGGTACGAATGTGAATTTAGACCAATAGCAAATATTGACGATGTTGACGCCCCTATGTTTGGACCCTTTGCTTACTGTAGTAATGCAATAGTAACAGATTACGATGGCAGTGAAACTGTTGTTTCGGTTGATAGTACGATAAATGCTTATTGTACTACAGTTTCTAGTGTTGAAGGAGATATCTGTGCAACAGAAGATTCTAGTGTAGGAGATGGAAAAGTTGTTTTCGATCTTTCTTCTCAAGGAATTAGAGCCTTGGGTGTAGGATTAATGAATGATGATAGTTTAAGCCTTAGTTATGATTTATGTGCACTTTGTCCTGCTCCATTTACAATTGACTATGAATTAGTTTATGATTGGTCTGACATTTGTGATGTACCTAGAGATCCAACTGGTTACAGATGTAATACAGGTGGAGCTAATGGAGCTTATAGTTATTGTGATCAATTAAGCCTTTCTAAAAACTGGTATATTGAACTTGATTTAGATACAATAATGTACAAACTGGATCAGTCAAGTTTTGATTTTAGAGTAGAAGATAATAGAGTGCCAAATGCTGGTATGTCTGCAAGCAATCAAGGTGCTAATTTAATTGCAGCTGAATCACCAGGAACAAGTGTCGAATATCAAGAAATAGAATTATGTAATGCAGATGAGACTTCTATTCAACTAGGGGTAATGGGAGCAGTAACAGTGCCAAATAGTGTTTTATTTGTAGGTGCATTTAGCGATGCAGGTGGAACAATGCCTCTTACAACTGCTTTAGTATCAGATGATGGAACTTATAAATCCTATTCAATTGCAACTATTGCAACATCATTAAATCCTGAAGTGTGTGAAACGGTATATATTGGAACGACATTATTGTTCTGTCCAACTTTACCAGCTCCACCTCCACAGATTTGTGTAAGTGCAGTTTCAGGTTGTGCAGAAGCTGATGTAACAACTGCTTTAGCAGGAAACGGAACATGTGGTTCAGGTGAAGATTGTTATGCTTTGTTGGAGGGCAAACCTGCCATGAAACAAGATTGTTTTAAAACCCAAATTGTGTATGACTGATACTTTTTATGTAAGAGTGAAAAATACAAAACAACTTAGTTTATTAAATTTAGAAACTGTAGTTAATATCCCACCAGGGGTAAATATTGTGCCAGGAAGTTGGGAAGCAGCTTATCCAGGGGGTGAAGTTGGACTTACAGGTAATTTTGGAGATTGGATTCCAATAACACCGCAACCCTCAGCGAATGGAATGAGCTATAGTTTTGTTGATGATGATTATAGTGCAAGTATCGCTTCAAATGGTTTGCCAGGAGTTTTTGCAATGGCTGATAGTAATAATGTTTCATTTAGATTTATTGCAATAACTGAATGTGATAATTTTATCTCTGGTTCCAAATTTACAACTGAATCAGCAGTTTCAGATCCTTGTGGTCCGAATAAATTAATGTCTGGTCAAGTTGAATCTCCGCCTCTAGTTATAAATGGAGCAGACCCAGTTGAAAATGCACAAATATTAACAACTGCTAATCCAAAAGTAGCTTTTTGTACTGGTGGTCCAACTACATTTGGATTAACCGCATTAAATATTAGTGAGAATGCAACTTCTGATAGTGTACAAACTTGTTTGACAATTCCAACGGAGTCATTATCGTATGTAATGGGTTCAGTTTCGTTTACATCTCCTGCTTATGTACCTATGATGATGACTGAAGATTTAGTAGGTGATAATATGGTAGTGTGTTTTGATTCTCCTCCATTAAATCCAGGTCAGAAATTTAGTGTTCAATTTATGGCGACTCAACCTGAAATTGCTGAATGTGGCCCAATTCTATTAGGAATGGATGTTAAATCATTCGAACCAGCGGTAGTGTGTGAAACTGCTCCAGACATGATGTGTGGTGTTTTTGTTCAAAATAGTATAAATTCTGCCGTTATTATTGAAGCAGGTCCTCCTTTGGAAACAGTAGATGTTCGATTGAACAGACAATGTGATGCTGGTGTGAGTCCAGAGAAGTTTTGTTATGAAATTGACATGATTAATCAAGGAGATGTAAATTATACAGGTGATATTCGTGTTGGAATTCATGACGATGTTTTAGCAGATGGATTGTATAACGAGATAGTTGATGCAGAATTAGCAGGATTTGATCATGTTGCAGTTTCTGCTGATCCTGGAGTTTTAATTACAATTAAAATGTGTTTAGATATTCCTGAAGCTCAAGCTTGTCCTATAATTTTGAGACAATCTTTTGAGACAGGTTGTGCATGTGACGAGGCAACAACTCCTTTTGATAACATACCACCTGCATTTTTAGATACATTGGATTCGCAAGTATTATGTGCAGGTGAACCTTTTACAACTGAAATATGTGGAGACTATGAATTTACTATAGAGCCTGCCGATGGTGGTGTAATTGTATCAGATGGATCAACTTTATCTATAACTTTAAATGATGGATTTGGTGTTGAAGAACCAGTAGTTCTTATAGCAACTGAATCAATAGGAGATTGTATTTCTCAAGCTTCTTTAGATCTAAATAGCACTGGGGATTACATGCCTGAGAATTTAGAATTTGAAGTTTGTGAAGGTGAATGTATTGATCCTGATCTAATGATACCTGACAACATTATTGATGGTTCAATTATTGAAATAACACAAAGTGGATCATCTACGATGGGAGATGATTTAGATATGTCTGATCCAGAGATTTGTGGATTAACACCAGGTGGAACTGACACTTATACTGTGACAATTACTGCAAGTGCAACATGTATTTATACATTTAACTTTACAGTCGAAGTATTGCCAATTGGTGTCCTATCAATAGAAGATGATAATGTATGTAATCATCCATTATTCGGAGGAACAATAGAGGCAGACGCAGGATATGATAATTATCAATTCTTTATTGTTTTGCCTAATGG
>CAYOIL010000141.1:0-10303 GCA_964403985.1 uncultured Saprospiraceae bacterium | reverse complement strand
ATGTCACAATTAAACAAAAAAAAAGACTGCCTACTTATGAGACAGCCTCTTTTTTGATAAGTGCCCGGAGAGGGAGTCGAACCCTCACACCCATACGGACACATGGCCCTCAACCATGCCTGTCTACCAATTCCAGCACCCGGGCGGTGCTTTCAGCGTGCGCAAATATAACAGAAAATAATTCATGTAAATAAACAAAGTAAGATAATAGGAAGAAATCGATTAATCGAAACTTACTGTAATAAACTTAGGATTTTACTTATAACTTTTGGGCTTAAAGCCCAAAAATGAAGGTGTATGTTTCATGTAATAAATTAAGCTTAAGCTGTTAATTAAAGGTAATTAAGCTTTCTAAATTTTTATATTCTGCTCATTATTTGTTTATTTACATAACAACCCATCTATAATTTTAGACATGATAAATAAACACCTTCCAACTTTTATTCTTTTCTTCTTTAGTTCTTTTTTGTTCTCACAAGAAAACTTCATTTATGATTTCGATTTAATTACTCAATCAGTATATGAATTAATTGAAAATGAGGAGTATGAAAAAGCTTTAAAAGAAATTGACAAGATTCATTTTCTTGACCCAAATTACCTCAAGTCATTAGGCTACAAGGCTGAAATATTAGGTTATATGGATAAAGGAGATGAAAAAATTGACTTATTAAAAAAAGCACTTGAAGAAGGAAAATTCGAAGAATACCCTGAATTTTATACTTTATTAGCACAATCTTATAACAGTGCAGAAAGATATACTGAATCAATAGAAATGTTGACTAATGGAATTTCTAATTTCCCAGATTTTGCCTTGTTATATTTTTATCGTTGTATTTCAAATTATGGAGAAGGACGAATACAGGCTGCTGTTAATGATGCTAAACAAACAATTGAATTAGATCCCAATATTGCAAGAGCTCATTATATATTAGGTATTATCGCCTTGGAAAAAGGAGAAGTAGTCCCCGGATTTTTAAGTTTGATGGGTTATCTAGCGCTTAGACCTGAAGATGATTTTTCGAGAAATGTGATCATCATGCTTGATAAAGAATTGTCTAGCAATTATAAAGACCTTGCTGGTATCGTATTTTCTAAAACTGGAGATGATTTCACAGATTTAAATGACATATTGAGAAACGACCTTCCATTAAATAAAAAATACAAACTGGAAAGTAAGCTTGATTATAACTATACGAGATATTTACAAGCTGTAATTGAATATGCAAAAGATCATGAAATAGAAGATGGATTTTTTGAGAATCAATATATCCGCTTTTTAAAAGAAATTGCTGAAAATGGAAAGACTACTGATTTCACTTATTACACATTGGCTTCCTTTGAGGATGGTAAAATAGGCAAGTTTGTACGAAGGAACTATAACGATATTGTTGAATTTAATCAAGAATATATTGATGATGAATTTGACAAGACTTTTTTTAGCAAAATAAAAGAAGTTGATGGGGAAAAGAAAAAGATATCATATATCTATAGAGATGGTAATCCGTTTTTAAAAGGTGAAATTAAGGACGGTAAATATGAGAACGATTATATTTATATTGATGAATATGGCAGGAAAATAGGTGTTTATCCATACAAAGAAGGAGAGCTTAATGGTACAGCAATATTAAATTATTTAGATGGTAATTTATCTGAAAAAATTGAATTTAAAGATGACCAGCGAAATGGACTATCTATTGGATATAATAAGCTCGGCGAAGCTGTGTATTCTGCTGGATATAAGGAAGGTGAATTACATGGTGAATATATGTATTCCTATGATATGGGAGGGAAAGAATGTGTAGAACAATATGAAAATGGAAAAGCTGAAGGCGAAGTAAAATGTTATTATAGAAATGGACAACAAAGTACATCCTTATCATACAAAGAGAATAAAAGACATGGAAAAGCTACATACTATTATTTAAATGGAAATAAGTCTGCAGAGTATACATATGTTGATGGAAAACTGGAAGGTCCAGGAGTAACTTATTCTATTGATGGTTCTATCCTAAACGAATTAGAATATGAGGAGGATGACTTAAAATTTCCTTATAAAATCTATAATAAGTACAGAGAACTTGAGTCAGAAGGAAAACGTGAAAATGGTCAAGAAATTACAATAGAATATGATCCTTATGGAGATAATATCTATTATTATTTTGAAGGAGATGACATTGTAAAAACAGAAAGTTATGAAAATGATAAACTGACATATTCTTTCACTTTTAAATCAGGAAAAGTCAATGGTATATTTAACCACTTGGAGGGCACTAAACCAAAAAAATTAAATAAAAACACTATTACATATTATAGCCCTTACGGCAATAAAACTAGCACTAGAAATTACAAAAAACTCACTTTAGAAGGCGAATCAGTATTTTATTATGCTAATGGAAACATTAGTAAAAAACAAAATCTAGTTGATGGCATTATTGAGGGAATTGAAACTTCATATGAAATAAATGGTGACTTAAAATCAATTGCAACTTATCAAAAAGATACATTGAACGGCTTGTATACAGAATATAATGACGGTCTAAAATATTATGATTGTTATTATAAAGATGGTAAAGTCAATGGACCATTGACTTTTTATGATAGAAATGGGGTGAAGTCACAAGTTAGATTTTATTCAAATGGTAATCCAATTAGTGAAATAGATTATGACTCGGAAGGTTTATTGACTCATTCTTGGGATTATAGTGAAGGTGAAATATCAGAAATTGTCTATTATATTAAGGGTGAAAAAATTGATTCGATAGATTATAGTTTTAAGAACGGACCAATTTCCTATACATATAATGGATTTGAAAAGGTGCAGTCGCAACTTAAAAATGGAGTTTTTGAAGGAGAATACAAGGTTATTCACAACGGTGGTTTCGTTGAAGTAGAAGGAAATTATTTAAATGGTGAAAGAAATGGAAATTACAAATACTACGCACCTTCAGAAATAATGGCATCAGAATACACTTATGAATTTGGGTCTCGAGAGAAAACAGCAATATGGCATGATCACCTTGGCAAACTAAGATCTAAGGCAGAATTTAGAATGGATGAATATCATGGTTTATCTACTTCTTATTACAATGATGGAGCTGTATTTAGAACAAATGAATACATAGCTGACATTCAGCATGGTAAAAAAACATATTATAATCGTTCAGGAGATACACTCTTAGTTTTGACTTATAAAGAAGACTTGGTACATTGGTATCAAGTGAGGACTGAAGAAGGTATAATTGGTCCTAAGCAGAAATGTGATAGTAAAAGAACAGAATTACTCGTGAAATATGAAGATGGAAGTAAAGCTCTTAAGCTAGTTATTAACGACATGTATGTTGATGAAAAACTAGAACTTTACTCAAGAGATGGAAATATTGCTTATGTTCAAAATCGTAAAAAAGGGCATTTAGAAGGAGAATTTATTATCTATCATCCGAATGGAGAAAAGTATGTAGTTAGGAATTATGAAAATGGTGACTTGAATGGAGAAACCAATTATTATGATAAAGATGGAGTTGTTCAACTCCAAATAGAATACAAAAACGATTCCTTTAACGGACCATATAAAATATATGAAAATGGAAAACTTAAAAAGACAAAATTATTTAGGAATGGTTTATTTGTTGGGACAGAGTAAATTTAATATTGCACTTGTACTTTGCTTTTTATCTTTTGCCTTAATTGGCCAAAAAACAAAGCCTTTTGAAGAATATGTAAAAACATATAAAGGTCAACCTGAAGTTGTGATTTCGGACTCAGAAAAATATGTCATAAAAAAGAGCAAAACTGGTTTGTCAATTATCCAAGAAAAATATACAGAATCTCTTGTGTTAAATGATCTAGGAGCTAGACAACAAAAGGAAAGATTTTACTCATCTGAACTATCGCCAGTCATTGATTACAATGCGTATATTATTACCAAGAATGACAAGAAAGTAAAAATCAAAGACTTTAACGAGTCGAATAATGACAACAGTTCAATATTCTTTGATGATGTCAAAAAAATAGAGGTAACCTACTCGGGCGTTGAACCAGGCGTTAGAAAAGTATTGAGTTATCAAACAAAGTTTACTGATCCAAATTTATTACACCGATATATTTTCAAAACTCAGTATGCTGCTGAAGAGATGAAATTTGAGGTAGAAATAGATAATGATATTAAATTAGGATATAAAATTTTAAATGATACAGGTAATATCACTTTTAAGAAAGAAGTTAAGAGTCGAAAAACACTCTATCAATGGACTATGAAAAATAGTACTCCATATAAGTGGGAGCCAGGAAATCCAGGAATATTATACCATGAGCCACATATTGAAATTTTTATAGAAGATGCAGAGATTGAAGATAAGCCAATTTTCCTTGGAGATGTTTCTAAGCTTTACGCATATTACAGAACTTTTGTAAATGAATTAAATCAGAACATAGATCAAGAATTAATAGATATTGCGATTGATGTTTCAAAGGATCATGAAACTGAAGAAGAAAAAGTCAAAGCTATATATTACTGGGTTAAGGACAATATTAAATATATAGCTTATGAAAATGGTTATGAAGGTTTCATACATAGAGAAGCTAATCTTGTTTGTGAAAGAAAGTTTGGTGATTGTAAAGATATGGCAAGTATCATCAAGGCAATGTGCAATAGTGTAGGTATTGAAAATGTAAAGTTAACATGGATAGGAACAAGGGAAATACCATACACTTACGAAGAAGTACCTACTCCTTCAGTTGACAATCATATGATAGCTTGTTATATCAAAGGAGATGAATATATTTTTCTAGATGCAACGGATCAATTGACTGCATATCCCTACCCTTCTGGTTTTATTCAAGGGAAAGAAGCCCTTGTGGGAATTTCAGAGAAAGAATATAAAATTGTAAAAGTTCCTATTGTACCTTCCAATGAGAATAAAAAGAAGTTGAAGATTGATTTTGAAATTGAAGATGATATCATTATTGGAAAAGGATCATATGAGTTCAATGGTTTATCTAAATCACTTCAACTCTCAAGAACTGCTTCATTAAATAAGAAATCAAGATTCAAGGATATTAAAAGAAGGGTTATTTTAGGAAATAATAAATTTAATCTAGATGAATATACGGAAGAAAATGTAGAAGATAGAGACACTCCCTATGTTATTAACTATTCTTTTTCAATTGACAATTACAGTATAAGTGTTGGTGATGAACATTACATCAATATGTTTTTAAAAGATCATCCATTAATATTTGATCTAGAAAAAGATCGAGTTTATCCATATGAGTTTAATCATAAACAAATAATTGAAACAGAAATTAATTATAAGCTCATAGCAGGTCAAACCGTTGATGAACTTCCAGAAGCATTTACAATCGATAATGATATCCTTTCTTTTACGGCATCATTTATTCAATCAGACAATGTAATTAGCTTAAACTATAGCATTGATCTTAAAATTATTTTATTGGCTCCAGAAAATTTTCAATTATGGAATGATACAATTGAAAAGATTGAAGAATACATGGATAACACACTAACCATTAAACAAAATTAAAATGAAAAATACCATAAGCTTAATCATATCTTTTTTAGTATTAAGTACAGTCTATTCGCAGGATATTACGTTTATTGACCATGGATTTTCCGATGAAAATATAGAAGTCCCGGAAGAATTTACTGAAAAAGATGAAATCATCCTCTTACAAGATAGAAAGGTTGAGATTGTCGGCACTGATCAAGGAGTAGAAGAATACGTTTTAATTCATGAGAAAATTCTTGTTAATTCAGACGAAGCAATTGAAAAAAACAACAGAATCTATATTAGTTTTCAAGAAAATGAAAGAATTGTTGTTAACAAAAACAGAGTGATTCTACCCAATAGTAAAATTATAAGTTTAAGTGATGAAGATATCCATGAAGAAACAGATACGGAAACGGGCAGAAGTTATGCATATTATGCAATAAAAGGACTTGAAAAAGGAGCAATAATAGAAAAGTTATATTTAAAACAAGTATCACCCGATCTTACGGATAAGTCATTTATTTTTCAATTTAATGCACCAGTAGTCCGTTCAACTTTTGAATTAATACATCCTTCTTACTTAGGCTTTAAAACAAAAAGTTACAATGGTTTATCAGAACCTAATATTGACAAAGAGAAATATGAAGAAAAAGTATCAATTACTTTAGAAGCAAATAATATAGGGCAAATGAATTATGATGAAAAATCAGCTAACCCTATGAAACATATCCAATATTTCAGATATAAATTACATGAGAATTTTGCAAAGGGCACAAAGAATTTTTATAACTATAATGAATTTGCAGGGAATGCCTTCAGAAATTTAAATGTTGAATTAAGTAAAAAAGATGAAAAAGCAATAAATAAATTTACTAAGGACTTATCCATGTCGGATGATATGTATTCTAATGTTTTGGCAATCGAAAATCTTATCAAAACATCTATTATTAGTGATAATTACTATAGAGAAAATTCTTCAGTTTCTGATTTGTTAAAAGTCAAAAAAGGTCGAATTATTGATTTGCTAATATTATATAAGGCCATTTTTAAAAAGTATTCTATTCCAGCAGAATTTGTATTTACCACTGATAGATTTGAAAAATACTTTGATCCTGAATTCGAAACAACGAATAACCTTACTTATGGTATTATATATTTTCCGAAACTTGATATGTATTTAGATCCGCGAAATAAATCCTTAAGGGTTCCATTAATAAACTATGGATTAGCTAACAACGATGGAATTAGATTAAAAGAAAAGACTTTCGGCGGAGAGATAATGGCTGTAGCAAAACCAATTTTTATCGATATTACAAGTATGGAGGTTACTACTGATACTATGAGAATAAATATTGATTTTACAGAAGATATAGCAAATCCAACTATTGAATCTCAAATAATATTTGGAGGTTATTCAGGTGCTAATTTACAATCTATCGTAGATATTGTGCCTGAAGATAGATATAAAGAAATTCTGGATGACATTGTAAAAAATTATTCTGCAGATGTAGAGATGGATAAAATGGACGTTTTAAATAACGGTCTTGAAAACATGGGTAAAAAGAATTTCACTCTGGATTTAGTATTTAAAGGTGAGGAACTTAATCAAAAAGCAGGCGATAAATATTTATTTAAATTAGGTGAAGTTATAGGCAAACAATCTGAAATCTATCAATCTGAAGAAAGAATGTTTCCAGTTGAAATTTCTTATCCACATCATTATTATCGAACATTAACTATTCAATTACCTGAAGGCTATAAAATTTCTAACCCTGAAATCTCCAACCTTAATTTTGAAACTATAATAGAAGATAAAGTTGAAGCATTATTTGTAAGTGAATATAGTCTAAATGACAACACATATAAAGTGGTTAACTCCGAATATTATAATATAGTGGATTTTCCTGTTGAAAATTTTGAATCATATCAGGCTGTTCTAAACGCAGCAGCAGACTTTAACAAAATTGTCATTGTACTTGAAAAAGAATAAAAAGGGCATTATAATTTTTGGGCTTTAAGCCCAAATGAATTTTGCATCAAATAATTTAATGGAGATAAAGAAACATGTCTTAAAAGTAGATAAAACCGCACATTACTCTACTTATGGGGTATTGAATAAGCAAACAAAATATTTCTGGTTCGCTTTACATGGTTCCCATATGCTTTGCGGTCAAATACTTTATAAATTCAAAAACTTTAATCCAAAAGAACATTTCATTGTAGCTCCTGAAGGTCTGTCAAGATTTTACCTAAAAGGATTTTCAGGTGATGTTGTAGCTACTTGGATGACCAAAGAAGATCGCTTGATTGAAATTGATGATTTCACAGATTACTTAGATACATTATATCTACAATATTTAGAACAAATTCCCAAAAGCGCCAAGAAAATCATATTTGGCTTTTCGCAGGGTGGGACAACTGCATTTCGATGGATGGATAAAAGAAAAGTTTCAGTTGATGCCATATTAGCTTATTCATCGTGGATTCCTGAAGATATAAACTTCACACGTTCAAAAACCGATTTCGCATCAAAAGAAATGATTTATTCTCTTGGATTACAAGATGAATTTTTGAATGAAGATCGCTTAAATTTTCAAAAAAATCTTGTTAAAAAATATAATTTTCCAATAATTTATCACTTCTATGATGGGATTCACAAAATTGATAGAAATCAATTAGAATCGATATTTAACAGTTATTTAAAAAGCAAATAAAGCTCTATTTTAAGAAATGTTAATTTTTTTTAAAAAAAAATTAACATTTCATGTGGCTTTAACTTTTAATCACGTCTTAAGTTTTTATAACTAAACTTAAATCTTTCCTAAACAATGGATTACATTAAAAATATTTTCGATTCGCTAACAACTAATCTGGGTACAAAACTTCCTACGATAATAGGTGCTATTTTAGTAATTATACTAGGTTTTATAATCGCTGGAATTATCCGAAGAATTATAGAAAAATTACTAGGCCGTACAAAAATTGATGAAAAAATTGCAGCAAAAATTTCAACATCAGTTAGAATAGACAAATTTTTAGCTAAACTTGCTTATTACATAGTAGTTTTATATGCTTTATTATTTGCTCTAAACATGCTAGGAGTAACTGAAGTAACAGATTCTTTACAATCTATGCTTAGTGGATTTATGGGTTATATTCCAAATATAATTGGAGCGGGTGTAATAGGATTTGCTGGGTATATAATTGCAACTATATTATCCGAAGCAACAAGCTTTATATCTGAAGGTCTAGAATCATTCGGTCAAAGAATGGGATTAAAAGCTGGATCAATCAATTTATCAAAAATTGTTAAGCAATTAGTATTTATTATAGTATTCATACCTATCTTAATCATTGCATTGGATACATTGAAGATGGAAGCAATTTCAGAACCAGCTTCAGAAATGTTAGGGTCTTTATTGACTGCTGTTCCTAAAATCATTGCTGCAGCTATTTTATTAGCTGTATTTTTCGTTATCGGAAAATATGTTGTTGGAATAGTAACAGAGCTTTTAAGAAATGTAGGCTTAGATAAATTATCTGATAACTTAGGACTTCAATCAGTACTAGGACATAATTCTTTATCTTCAATCATAGGAAATGTTGCTTTATTTTTCATCATGTTCACAGGTATTATTGCAGCATGTGATAAGCTTGAACTTGAGCAAGTAGAGTCTATATTATCGAATGTTTTCTCTATAACAGGAAGAGTATTTTTCGGTTTATTAATACTAATGGCTGGATTATTCATATCGAATTTAGCAGAGAAAACTTTAGCTAATTCAGAGTCAAACGGATATTTAGTTCCTATCGTGAAATTTGCAGTTTTAGGGATTTTCTTAGCGTTTGGTCTTCACACAATGGGGATTGCAGAGAGCATAGTTAATTTAGCATTTGGACTTACTTTAGGTTCTGTTGCTGTAGCATTTGCATTATCTTTCGGTTTAGGTGGAAGAGAAGCAGCTGGAGAAGAGATGAAATCTTTCTTCAAAAAAATCAAGAAATAAATAGTACCCTTAATTTTAGAAAGGAGGAGGTTTTATTTTTCCTCCTCCTTCTCTTTTTATTTTGGGCTTAAAGCCCAAAGAATTTCTACAATTTTCAACTTAACTTATGTCTAGTATAAAAGAAAAAACAGATATTTCTATAAGTGTTATTGTTATTTTATTAGCACTAGGATTTATTTTGTTTTACTCTTTGAGTGGTGATACTTCATTTTTATCTTCTTCAAATAAAAATGATTCAGTTACATCTATAATAATAGAAGATAGAACATATAATCGTCTTGAGGAAACTGAAGTAATTGAGAAAGAGTCAGAAAAAGAAGATAGTAAAACCCTATCTGAAGCTGATACTGTTTCAACTGTTGTAAAGGATTCAATAGCAAAAGATATTTCTTTAGACACACTAAATGTAAATAAGATTTCTTCAGAAATAAATTCCACTAAAACAAACGAACAGCAGAATTCAATTCCTACAATAAAAACCTTTGATTTTAAAGAAAATGAAGGAACTGAAGAGGCTTTCGAAAATGAATCAGCGGCAGTTGATACACAACTTAAAGTTGAAGAAATTGATACAAATGATTTAGAAAAAAACTGTATAATATTAATAGGCAGTTTTACAAAAAATAAAAATAGTTCGAATTTAAAATCCCGTCTTAAGAAAGACGGATATGATATTTTCGAAGTTCCTTACAAAAACCTAGTTCGTATAGGAATTTACTCTTTATGTTCTAAAGAAATTTTGAATAAAGAATTAAGAAAGGTTAGAAATGAATATGCAAAAGATGCAAT
>CAYOIL010000140.1:9581-10303 GCA_964403985.1 uncultured Saprospiraceae bacterium | reverse complement strand
ATAACATATTATGCAACAGAGATAAGCACAAGTGGAAAAGCTAAAAAGCCTAAGAAGATAGCAAAAATCAAATATAAGAGTATGAGGTCCATTCCCAAAGTAGAATGGCATATAAGTAAAGACTCATCAAGAATTGCTTTTATCACAGAATTAGATAGAAATTCAAAGAAAGACAATTTTAAAGCATATTATTCTGTGCTTGATAATGAACTAAATGTAATATGGAAGAAAACAATTACTTTAGAAGAGTCTCAAAAACAAGTAGTTACAGAATCATATGTTTTGAGTGATAATAATGAAATTTTCATAACGTCGAAAATTTTCGATAGTAATAAAAGTGCAGGTCGTCTGAAACAACTAACATCAAAAGAAGTTGGCTATGATAGCTATGTTTTAAAAGTCAATGGTGATGGAGTTAAACGCTTCAAACTAAAACTAGATAATAAATTCATTAAAGGTTTTAGAATACAAGAAAGTACATTCGAGAAAAGCATGGTATGTGTAGCTATGATTGGAGATAGTAGAAGAGGCCCTATTCAAGGAATGAGTTATTTTAGTATTAATCCAGACTCTGGTTCGATAGAATATGCCAAAAATCGAAATTTCACAGATGCTGAAATTGAAAAATTTGGACGTAAGAATACATCAAAAGATAGAAAAAGCCTTACTAAAGGACTAGATGACGAATTTATATTCAGAGATATAATTTATAAAGAAGATGG
>CAYOIL010000140.1:7589-9571 GCA_964403985.1 uncultured Saprospiraceae bacterium | reverse complement strand
CAGCGACCATGAACAGAAGATGGAAGTTTCTTGATAGTTGCAGAAGAATATTTTGTCCGAGTACGAACTGTTACAGATGCAAACGGGAATTCAAATACAACATCAACTTTTACAAATAATCATATTCTTATTGCTGAAGCAGACAACGAAGGAAACATCTCAAATATATCACTAATCCCTAAAAAATACAGAGCCTCAAAATCTGGATTTCCTACTGACGAAATTTATGAAGAAAAGACCCATTATATGTTTTATTCTACTTTGAACAATGGTAAAAAGCTATACTTTTTATACAATGACGATGAAAAGAATTTAAAAAGAAACATAACTGACCCTGATAAATATAAAACCGTAACAAATTTTAGAGAGTGTGTTGCAGTAATTTCTCATATTGATAAAAATGGAGAAATTGTAAAAAAAGAATTATTCAAGAAAGAAGATACAGGTACATTGTTAATGCCAAAATTTTCAGTAGAAATAAGTGAAACTGAGATTTTTGTTTTCTTAAAAAGAAGGAGATTAATTGGTAAAAATGTATTTAGATTTGGAATTTTGGAAGTTGAATAATTCATTCAGAAAATTTAAAGAATTATCAAAATGGCAATCTACAGTATATGGATTGTCATTTTTCATTTAAAAGTCACCAATGTTTATCAAAGTATTTGTTTAAAACAGATGCAGCAGGAACATGGAATGCTTGACCGTAGGGAAAGGTCCCGAGAAACGAGGGACGGAGCGAATAGCGAACCATGCAATACTCCGACTTTTTCATGGTTCTTTAAAACCATAAAAAAGAGCTGCCCTAATCAAATATAATTTGCAATTAATTAACTACTTAAAATGATGAATCGTACGATGTAATTACCGACCTTTGTGCTTACAACTTGTATCAATATGAACAAATTAGTCGTCTTTGTATTCCTTATCGTAGGCATGCTTTCGTGTCATCCAAAATCTTCAAAAATGAAACATTCTACTGGTGATCATGAATTTACAAATGACCTTATTAATGAAACATCACCTTATTTATTACAGCATGCTCACAATCCTGTAAACTGGAATCCATGGGGTGAAGAAGCATTAAAAGAGGCGGAAAAAGAGAACAAATTACTTATTGTTTCCGTAGGATATGCAGCTTGTCATTGGTGCCATGTAATGGAGCATGAATCGTTTGAAGACAGCACAGTCGCAGCGATTATGAATGAGCACTTTATGCCTATAAAGGTCGATAGAGAAGAGCGTCCAGATGTTGATGATGTGTATATGACTGCATGTAACTTAATTAGTGGAAGGGGTGGTTGGCCTTTAAATGCTATAGCACTACCCGACGGTCGTCCAATATGGGCTGGAACATATTTCCCTAAGGATCAATGGATGAATGTGCTTAATCAATTTGTAAAATTAAAGGAAGAAGATTACGATAAATTAATAGAAAGTGCTGAGAAACTTACTGATGGAATACGATCAACTGATGAAATAGTTAAGGTTGCTTCAAAAAATTCATTTGATGCAGATCAGTTAGCTATTTTTAATAAAAACATATATAATGTTTCAGATTATCAATTAGGTGGTCGACTGGGTGCCCCCAAATTTCCGATGCCTTCTATTTATGAATATTTGCTTGAGCAATATCGTATTACCAAGGACAATGAGTTGATGCGTACAGTAAATGTTACCTTAAAAGAAATGGCTAAGGGTGGAATTTACGATCAGTTAGGAGGAGGATTTTCACGATATTCAGTTGATGCTCAATGGTTAGTGCCACATTTTGAGAAAATGTTGTATGACAATGGACAATTAGTTGCTCTTTATTCGCGTGCATACAAAGAAACATTCGATCCATTATATAAAAAAGTAGTTGAACAAACTTTAGAATATACGGCACGAGAAATGACGGATAAAAGTAATGGCTTTTATAGCTCGCTAGATGCTGACAGTGAAGGAGAAGAAGGCAAATTTTATGTATGGGGAGCAGAGGAATT
>CAYOIL010000140.1:2593-7579 GCA_964403985.1 uncultured Saprospiraceae bacterium | reverse complement strand
CGATTTTTGCCGCTTATTATAATGTAACAGATGGTGGAAATTTTGAAGGACATAATATCTTAAATCGCACACTTGGAACAAAGCAGGTCGCTTTCATGAATGATAAAACGACTGAAGAAGTAGTGGAAATTATTGAGAGATGTTCTTCAAAGTTGATGGATATTCGTTCTAAACGGATAAGACCAGGATTAGATGATAAGATTATAACTAGTTGGAATTCTTTAATGATTAGTGGGTATGTAGAAGCTTATAAAGCATTCAAAACGCCAGAATACAAAGATGTTGCTGTAAAAGCAATGGATTTTATTCTTTCTAATCAAATGCAAGCGGATGGTCGTTTGAATCGAAATTACAAGGAGGGAAAGTCAACGATTAATGGATTTTTAGATGATTATGCTTTGACTATTTTAGCATTGGTTGATATGTACGAAATTACATTTAACAAGATGTATCTTGACAAGGCAGATTTAATGACAAAGCATGTTATTGAACACTTTTTAAACAGTGAAACGGGAATGTTCTTTTACACCTCGGATCTTGATCCGCCGCTAGTAGCTCGGAAAACTGAATTAAACGATAATGTTACACCGGGAAGTAATTCTGCTATGGCAAGAGCGCTGAATGAATTAGGGATTTTATTGTATAACTCAGACTATAATAAGCAAGCAACTCAAATGTTGAGTAATATGAACGAGCAGTTAATCCAATCAGATAGAACAGACTTTAGTTCGAGCTGGGCAATGTTATACAATGAGATGGTTCATACTCCTTATGAGATAGCGATAGTAGGACCTGATGCGGCTAAATTACGTGATGAGATGCAAACAAGGTTTTTGCCGGATGCTCTGTATTTGGGAGGTGAAGATGAAGGTGATATGAAACTATTGGAAGGAAAATTACAAGATGGAGAAACTTTCATTTATGTATGTCAGAATAAGGTGTGTAAATTTCCAGTTCAAGATGTTGAAAGTGCGATTGATTTGATGACTCGATAATGGAAAAAGACTCAGTTAGTTTAAATAAATACATAAGCAGTAAAGGTTTATGTTCAAGACGAGAGGCGGATCGTTGGATTGAAGCTGGTCGTATAAAGATTAATGGGGTCGTAGCCCAAAAAGGTAATAGAGTAAACCCTGGGGACTCGGTGTTAATCGATAACAAGGGTATTTCAAAAGGTCCAAAACCGGTATATATAGCATTAAATAAACCTAGAGGAATAGTTAGTACAACCGATCAAAAGGAACCCAAGAATATTGTAGATTTCGTTAATTATTCAGAACGTTTGTTTCATATAGGAAGATTGGACAAAGCCAGTGAAGGATTGATTTTTATGACAAATAATGGAGACATTGTAAATAAAATATTACGAGCTGGCAATGCACATGATAAAGAATATATTGTAAGAGTAGACAAGCCGTTAAGTAAAAGATTTGCTGAAAGGATGAGCAATGGATTGCCAATTTTAGGCACTACTACTCTACCTTGTGAAGTAGAGATTCTAGGCAATAAGAAATTTAGGATTATTTTGAAACAAGGTCTTAATCGACAAATAAGAAGAATGTGTGAACATCTTGGTTATGAGGTAAAGAACTTGAAACGAGTTAGAATCATGCATATCAAATTAGGAAATTTGAAAGCTGGTAATTGGCGTCATTTTACGAAATCAGAAATTGCAGAGATGAATCGTTTGATACGGGGTAGTAAGAAGTGAGAAATCGTTTTTATACCTAGAAAATCATCATTTAAAAATAAACTTCAATAAGATTTTGCATTAGTTTTCATGTTGTATGTAGCTGAATTTTAATAAATCTAAGTTCTTTAATGTAATATTTCCTTGAGGCAAGTCATTGTCGTGTTGGAAACTTGATAAAGCTTCGAGAACTGTCTTAGAAAGCCTAGTTAATCGATAGTCAATTTTATCTAGATACCCTTCATACAATAATTTTTTTTGAAGATTAATGATAAATTCTTCTGTCATATCTTGTTTACATATAACTTGCTCCCACTCAGAAAAACCTCCTTTCCCCTCTATTTCATTTACCTCAAATGATTCAGTATAGTAATTTTGAGATTGGGTGGTATCAATTAATATGATTAACTTTTCTGTTATTGGAGGTTGTTCTTTTAAACACCAGGTAAAACAATCATCTGGATTAATGGAATGACAATTTTCATTTGCTTTTTTGAACCAAACGACTTTTGCTGGTTCTAGAATAAGTTCTATCTCTTTTGTTTCAACATTTTCATTTGTAATATCACCATTATAAATTGCAAACGATTGTTCAGTTTTAATATAAGTTGCTTCTATTCTTGATCTTTCATAACATTTATCAGTAAGTTCGATAAAAGCTGTAGAATCTTCCTCAGAATAATATTCATCAGAAGTTATAGATTTAAATACACTACATTGAGTAAAAAGGAGAAAGGGTAAAAAGAATTTTAATAATAAGATTCTCATATAAATTTATATGTCTGTTGGTTAAATAAATTTGACACACAAAAATGGTCTATCAATTTATCTCAAATTTATATATTTTTTTTCTACAGTTAAGTATTAGTATTTAGCGCTTTAAAGCAATCTTTTTATCAAAATTTATCACAAAATAAGTTGTACAAAAACTAAAAACCTTATTCAATAATTCAATGATTAATGTTCTTCAATTTAATCAATTCTCATGCACCGTCCCTTCATAAAACCTCAACATTCTTGCTGGGAATTTATCTATAACTCGTTGATCATGAGTAGCTAAAATTATGCTTGTTCCATTATTAAGTGCAATATCCCGTAATAAAAATAAGATAGCGTCACTTGTTTCAGCATCTAGGTTACCAGTAGGTTCGTCCGCTAATATTATTTTAGGCTTATTTAGCAAAGCACGAGCAATTGCTACTCTTTGTTTCTCTCCACCACTTAAATGAAAAACCATATCATTAATTTTGGGCGAAAGCCCCACTTGCATTAAAACTTCCTCTATTCTTGTTTTAATTTTATCTGTGTCTTTCCATCCAGTTACTGATAACACGTAAGCTAAATTTCTCGCAACTGTCCATTCAGGAAATAACTGAAAAGATTGAAATACCATTCCAAGTTTTCTTCTTAAAACGGGAATATCTTTCCTTTTAATTGAGGATAAATCATGTCCTAGTATGGAAGCATTTCCTGAATACAATTTATTTTCAGCATATAATGTCCGAATTAAACTTGTTTTGCCGGTACCTGTCTTGCCTACTAGGTAACAAAACTCAGCTTCATGAACATTCAGATTTACATTTTCTAGGATTAATTCTTTCCCATTTGAAATACCCACATTTTCTAATTCTAGCAACTTTTCGGATAGCATATTCAATTATTTATCAACAAAAATATCTATTATCTTATCATAATCTGTCATGATGAAGTAAAATGCTTATTTAGATAAAGTCTAATATATTGTTAAAACACCAATATTCATCTTTAATTAGTGTAAATTTGCGTTGTAAATATAAGGATATGAAAAAGATATATTTTATAGGAATTTTTGCAATTGCAGCGGGCATTTTTATGCTTGTGAATGCTACGAATGATATATCAACATATGCTAGTTTTTCGGATGCTATTGATGGTCAGAAAGTAAAAGTAGTTGGCTTTTTATCAAAGGACAAAGAAATTATTTATGATCCTGAACAAGATGAAAATCTTTTGTCTTTCTATATGAAAGATAATGATGGTCATGAAAGGAAAATCAATTATATCGGTGCAAAGCCGCAAGATTTCGAAATGAGCGAATCAATTGTAATAACTGGTAAAATGCAAGGTGAAACCTTTGTATCAAGTGAAATGTTATTAAAATGCCCTTCAAAATACAAGGGTGAAGAAGAATTGATTAACGCTCAGAACAATGGTTGAAATACAATACGTAGGAGAATTATTATGGCCTAAAATATTTGGCCAATTCTTATTATTATCTTCCTTTTTCACTACTTTTTTAGCTGCTTTCGCCTATTACCGTTCTACAAAAGGTAAGGATGATAACTGGAAAAAACTAGGTAATTATGCCTATTCTTTCCAAGGAGTTGCCATGTTACTTGTAGTCAGCATGATATTTTATGTTATGACTAACAAGCATTACGAATACAGTTATGTTCAGGCTCATGTAAACGATGCACTTCCGTTTCAATATGTTTTCTCGGCTTTTTGGGAAGGACAGGAAGGAAGTTTTATGTTATGGATATTCTGGCATAACATTCTGGCCTGGGTCATTATGTGGAAAAATTCAAAATGGGTAGCCCCAGTTCTACTCTATTTAAGTTTGATTCAAATTGTTCTCTTAAGTATGATTCAAGGTTTTTATCTTGAAATAGGTGATTGGTCATATAAGTTGGGAAGTAATCCTCTTACGTTCTTAAGGGATACAATGGACATCCCCATTTTCGCAAATGCTGACTATGTCAGTTTATTGAAAGGAACGGGACTTAATCCATTGCTTCAGAATTACTGGATGACCATACATCCTCCCGTTTTATTCCTTGGATTTGCAAGTGTGAGTATACCGTTTTGTTATGCATTAGCGTCTTTACATACCCAAGAATATCGATCTTGGTTACAACCAACATTAAAGTGGTCATTATTTTCAGGTGCAATACTAGGAATAGGAATTTTGATGGGTGCAGCGTGGGCATATGAAGCACTGACTTTTGGAGGATATTGGGCGTGGGATCCAGTTGAAAACACCTCTCTAGTACCTTGGATTACTTTAGTAGCAGGAGTTCATACGAACTTAATAGCGAGGAATACAAAATACTCTGTAAAATCGACTTATTGGTTCTATATTTTATCGTTTTTACTAATCGTTTACAGTACTACATTAACTAGGTCAGGTATTTTAGGAGATACTTCGGTCCATGCGTTTACTGAAATGGGACTAGAGAGTCAATTGGCTTTTTTCATTGGTTTTTTCAGTCTTTTATCGATTGTTCTATATTTCTGGAGAGTAAGAAAGATTGATT
>CAYOIL010000140.1:0-2583 GCA_964403985.1 uncultured Saprospiraceae bacterium | reverse complement strand
TCCTAAGAAAGAGGAGTCTATTGCAAGTAAGGAATTTTGGATGTTTATAGGAAGTTTGGTTTTATTGTTTTCTGCAATAATGATAACGGCTTCAAGTTCCTTACCAATTTTCAATAAAATTGCTACTCTTTTCAATCCAGAATTTGTCGGTTATGTAATTGATGATCCAGTTGAACATTACAATAAATATCAATTGTGGATTGGCGTATTGGTTGGTTTACTGAGTGGAATTAGTATATTTTTCAGATACAATGAAAAGAATGCTAAACGTTTTTGGGGTAAACCCAAAACGCACCTTTTAATCGTAAGTGGTTTAACTCTAGTTCTGCATGTTTTACTAAATCTTTGGTTAAATTTAAAAGGTTTCCAGTTTCATTTATTATTATTTTCTGCTTTATTTACTATAGTCAGTAGTTTAGAATATCTATTCTTTTACAACTTGGCAAAGAAAGGGAGTCAAGCTCCAAAGAAAACAAATTTCCTTGCTTCGGCTTTGGCTCATAGTGGTTTTGGATTAATGATATTAGGTGTTATAGCAAGTGGATTAAATAAAGAATTCATTTCTCAGAATCAATTTGTGATGGATGGCATTATGGATGATGATGCAGCAAGAAAAAACATAACATTATTGAAACATAGACCGATGTTCATGAATGGATATTGGGTTACTTATTCAAAAGACACGGTGATAGGACAGAATAAGTATTTTGACCTAGATTTTCGGCAAGTTGATGAGACAGGAGAAAAAACACTCGATGAATTCAAATTAACTCCTAATGTTCTTTACAGTAATGACTTAACTAAGATTGCAGCTCGAAATCCTGATACACGTCATTTCTTTCTTAAAGATATATTTGTAAGCGTAGAATCATTACCATTAGCTCAGCAAGATATTGAATTTGCTAAGGAAATGGAAGATACATTGAATTATCAATTGGTTTCTTTTGCATACGATGAGCAGGCAAAAGTTGACGGATTTTCTATTGAACTTAAAGACATAGAATTCAGGGCTTCACACCCTGATTATACACCAGAAACAGGTGATGTTCCTCTTCAAATGACCTTAGAATTAAAAGATACTTTAGGTAATCAAGTATTGACAAAACCAGCCACTGTTTTAAGAAATACAGTTGTTTACAAATTTCATTCTCACGAAGATAATTTTCATTCAAGATTTAGAATAAATGAAAGATCATTCGACGAATTGATAAAACCAGATGTTGTATTAGACTATTCAGAGAATCAATTAAAACAAGGTGAAACTATCAATTATAGAGGATATGAAGTTCAATTTCTAAGGTTTAATCGAATTGATGATTCAAGTGAATTCATTGAAGACAAAGATATTGCTGTAGAAGGAGTTTTATCTATAAAGAACGCGGAAGGTGTAGAGAAAACACTTTCACCGAAATTTATCATTAGAAACAACAAAGTCATACCACTGCGTGATATATGGTGGCAAGAATCTCTGTATGCTAGATTATCTAAAATTGACCCTACAACAGGAGAAGCTACAATGGAGCTTGCAAAAGATGCTCTTGAGAAACCAACAATAGTTCTTGAAGTAGCTAATAATGTACCAAGACAAGATATATTGGCTATTCAAGCAATTGAATTCCCTGGAATTAACTTTGTATGGCTTGGGTGTATACTTATGATGGTCGGTCTAGGATTAGGTATGTTTCTACGTTTTAATAAAGCATAATGGAAATTGCAATTATAGGGACTGGTAAACTAGCCCATCAATTAGCTTTTGCAATTGATAAACTAGGAGATGATATTCGGTTAAAAACAATTTGCGGACGTTCTCAGACTAAGGTCCAAATAATAACTGAACGTACATCCTGTCTTTATACAAAGGATATTTCTTCTGTGGAAGAACATGATTTAATCATTATTGCAGTAAAAGACGATGCAATTCATTCTGTTTCAAATCATCTTCCCAATGATCTAAAAGCATTGGTTGTTCATACATCAGGAATTAAAGATCTTGATACGATAGACAGTCATAAAAATCATGGAATTCTATATCCACTGTATAGTTTCTTTAACAAAGAAGAGACTTCATTAAAAGATGTTCCATTTCTTATTGAAAGCAATTCAGAAAAGTCTACAAATAAACTTAAACGAATAGCTAATTTGCTTTCAGGAACGGTTTATGAAATAGATGCTGAACATAAACAGCAATTACATCTAGCTGCAGTCTTTGCAAACAATTTCAGTAATTTCATGATGACGAATGCAATGGATTTATTGAATCAAAAGTCTATAAATAAAAATATACTTTTACCGATTATTAAACAGAGTTGTGCGAATTGGTCTATTGGTAAATCGAAAAACAATCAATCTGGACCAGCCATGAGAAATGATAAGTTTACAATAGATACACATTTAGAAAAGTTAGAATCAAAAGAACAAAAAGAGCTTTACGAAATAATAAGTAAAGCTATTACAAATTATTATTCATGAGAATAGCAGGATAATTCCCCCACCCTAAGTACAAAATAACAATCCTTCATCATAACAGTTAGTATACGATTCAAATAGAGTCGGGTTCGCTTACACAATCCTATATTTTACGTG
>CAYOIL010000139.1:0-10307 GCA_964403985.1 uncultured Saprospiraceae bacterium | reverse complement strand
CTACAACTCCTTCTTCAAATATTCTGCCGTAAAGCCTATACCTTTTTTTACTAATTGTTCCGGCGTTCCTTTTGCTATGATCTGTCCACCTCTTTTTCCACCATCTGGTCCTACATCAATGATGTAATCCGCTACTTTTACAACATCGAGATTGTGCTCAATCACCAAAACAGTATTTCCTCTTTCAACTAGTCGAGTTAATACATTCAATAAATGTTGAATATCTCTAAAATGAAGTCCTGTAGTAGGTTCATCCAATATATAAATAGTAGATCCTGTGTCCTTTTTACTCAATTCTTCGGCTAATTTCACACGCTGTGCTTCTCCTCCGCTCAATGTAGTTGCTTGCTGTCCAAGAGTTATATAACCCAATCCAACCTCATTCAAGGTCTTCAATTTTCGAAAAATAGAAGGTATATGTTGAAAAAAATCTTCAGCAGCTACCACATTCATGTCCAAAACATCACTTATCGATTTCCCTTTATATAAGATCTCCAGTGTTTCTCGATTGTATCTCTTTCCCATGCATTTCTCACACTCAATATAGACATCTGGAAGGAAATTCATCTCTATAACTCGCATTCCACTTCCTTTACATTCTTCACATCTCCCCCCCTTTACATTAAAAGAAAATCTTCCTGGCTTATATCCCCTTATTTTTGATTCTGGCAAATTAGAATACAAGGTTCTGATAGGCCCAAATAATCCTGTATAAGTTGCTGGATTGGAACGTGGAGTTCTCCCTATTGGTGATTGATCTATTTCTATAACTTTATCTAAATGCTCTAAACCTTTTAATGATGCATAAGGCAATGGAATTTGAGTACTTCTATAAAAATGGTGTCTTAATATAGGGTAAAGTGTATGTTTGATTAAACTCGACTTTCCGCTTCCACTCACTCCAGTTACACAACAGAATGTCCCCAATGGGATTTTCATGTTTACTTTCGTCAAATTATTACCTTCTGCCCCTTTTAATTCTAAAAATTTTCCATTCCCTTTTCTTCTCTTTTTAGGAACCTCTATTTTCTTAGTCTCATTCAAATATTGAGCTGTAATCGAATCAAATTTGAGAAATTCTTTTGGTGTTCCTTCGCCTACAATATCTCCTCCATGAACACCAGCACCTGGACCTAAATCGACAATATAATCACTAGCCAACATAAAGTCTTTATCGTGTTCTACCACCAAAACACTATTTCCTATTCGAGTTAAATTTCTCAATGCTTCTATTAAGCGATCATTATCTCGTTGATGCAAACCAATACTCGGTTCATCAAGTATATAGGTTATGCCCGTTAACTGTGACCCAATTTGGGTAGCTAACCTTGTTCTTTGTGCTTCGCCTCCACTTAATGTTCGACTTGGTCGATTTAAATTCAAGTAATCTAAACCTACTTGTAATAGAAATCCTAGACGCATTCTAATCTCTTTTAAGATATCACGAGCTATATTTTTCTGCTTTTCATCTAAGTGTTCCTCTATTGTTGAAAACCATTCATACAATTCATTTAAATCATATTGTCCGAGCTCACCTATATGTTTTCCCCCTAGTTTGAAATGTAAAGATTCTTTTTTAAGTCGATAACCCTCGCATGATGGACAAGTAACAATAGTCATAAATTCTGATGCCCAATTTCTAATTTTTTCGCTTGATGTATCATTATACCATCTAGCAATCATATTCACTATTCCTTCATCAGCCAATTCATACATTATATCATATCTAGAATAAGTAGGGGCTTGATGGCCTTTCCCATTTCCATATAGAATTATATTTAAAGCCTTTTCAGGTATTTCTTTAATAGGTGTCGAAAAAGTGAATTTATATTTCTTAGCAATCTTTCTCAATTGCTTAAACATATTCGTCGTTCTTACTTCTCCAAAAGGGCGAATTCCTTGATCATTTATAGATAATGTATCGTCAGGAATTACCTTTTCCATATCGGCAGAATTCAGTTTTCCTAAACCATTACAAGTTTTACAAGAACCATAAGGAGAATTAAATGAAAAAGTATTCGGTGAAGGTTCTTCATAAGAAACACCGCTACCTGGGTCCATTAGTTTTTTTGAAAACGGATGTACTTTGTCTGCATCCATATCATAAACCATCATGAAATCATTTCCCATTTTCATTGCGGACTGAATTCCTTGGGTTACTCTATCTCTTCTCGTCTCACTAACTTTTATCCTATCAACAACTACTTCAATATCATGAACTTTATATCGATCTACTTGGTAACCTTGAACCAAGTCGATGATTTCGCCATCAACTCTCATTTTTGTAAAACCCTTCTTCCTAGTTTGGTCAAACAATTCTCTATAATGTCCTTTTCTTCCTCTTACAACCGGTGCTAAAATAACTATCTTTTTTCCGTCGAAATCATTCATTATAAGATTGATAACCTTCGTTTCGCTGAACTTTATCATACGCTTACCCGACTCATAAGAATAAGGTTCTCCTATTCTTGCATATAACAATCGTAAGAATCCATAAATTTCAGTAGTGGTCCCCACGGTAGATCTCGGGTTCCATCCTGTTGTTTTCTGTTCAATAGAAATTACTGGAGAAAGGCCGTTTATCTTTTCAACATCAGGTCGATCCATACTTCCGAGAAATTGTCGAACATAGCTACTAAATGTTTCTACATATCTTCTTTGACCTTCTGCATAAATCGTATCAAAAGCTAAGGAAGACTTTCCGCTTCCACTAACACCAGTGATAACAACTAATTTATCTTTGGGAATTTCGAGGCTAATATCTTTTAGATTATGTTCTCTCGCTCCTATGACTTGAATTGAATTCTTTTTTGACATAAAGTAGTAATAAAGCTAGTTTATAATAGTTGTTATTTATCGTGCAATTTTTGTAATTCTCTGTATATTATTTCAGATGTTTCCTCCCAATTAAATGCTTTTACTCTTTCTTTTCCTTTGGAGATTAAGTTTTTTTGAAGTGTTTTATCTGTATATAATTCATACATTTTTTCAGTTATTTCGTCTATGCTTTGAGGGGCAGCAACAAGAGTTGCCTTTCCAGCTACTTCAAACTGAGCTCCTGAGTTACTAGTAATAACAGGAGTTTCGGCATGCATTGCTTCTAAAATTGGGATACCGAAACCTTCCCATTTACTTATATAACACATGCAAGTGGCTTCCGCCAAAAGTTGCCACTTTTCCTGCTCATTAACCATTCCTTTGATTTCAACTAATTTTTTATTTATAAGTTTTTCATACGTTTTAAATATGGCATCAGTTTCAAATGCTGCTCGACCTGCAAGTAAAAATTTTGGGAGAGCAGAGCGATACCCTTCTTGTTTTAAACGTTCAATAAATCGATCAAAAGCTAATAATAAATTTACTATATTTTTCCTAGGATGCATACTCCCAAGATATAGGTAATAATTCTTCTTTTTTGGGGTTAAACCCAAAGCTGTACTTGGTGGCAAAGCATTATATGCCACTGTAATTTTTTTGGGCTCGAGCCCAAAATGTTTTACTATATCCTCCTTTGTAGAACGAGAAACCGCAATAATATGGGAAGCTTTATTATGGAATAGAGGAGTCCTTTTTTTATAAAAAGAAAGATGGCTTTTCTTCATAAATTCAGGAAAATGAAAGTATGTAATATCATGCGATACTAGCAATGTAGGGATATTGGTTCGCAAGCTTAAAAATCCATCGGGACTATACAAAACATCTACTTTATGCTTTTTCAAAGCTGCAGTTAAGCTATAATCAAACCACCATTTCCACAAAATAGGATGACGGGCTTGTGGAAAAAGAGAGACGCAAGAAACATTTTTAGCAATATTAAATGCTTCATCATATTTTCGATCAAAGAACAAAACAAAGCGATGTTCTGGATGTTTTTTAATTAAACGTTGGGTGGTTTCCCAACAATAACGGGCGATGCCTTCCATTCTATGGCTTAAGAGCAAGCGGGCATTAACACCTATTATCATATTGAATATTTACTGTAATTTTGTGGCGCGTAAAGATAATGGTTCGAAACCGAGGAATGGTATTAATCTCTTGTTTTTGACTTAGATTATTGAATTGAAAAAAATGATGTTATGAAAAAAGTCTTGTTAATTGGCTCAATTGCCCTGATAGCGATTTTTGTAGGAAGATATATTTATCATATTCCAGAATTCAAAATAGGAGCCACAGTTCCTAATATTGAAACAAAAATTATTAATGGAAAAGATTTTAATTTACATGAATTTGCTAAAGACAAGGTAGTCTTAATTGAATTTTGGGGATCATGGTGTGTTCCATGTAGAGCGTCAAATAAAAAGCTAGTCAAGGTTTATAATAAATACAAAACCAAGAAATTCAAAGATTTTGAGACGTTCGAAATTGTTAGTATTGGGATAGAACAAGGTGAAGGTAATTGGAAAGGGGCAATAATGCAGGATCAATTACAATGGCAATATCAGATTTTACAGGATGAAATGTTTGATTCTGAATTGGTAAAATTATATGGCATAACTGAGATTCCTTCAAATTATTTGATTGATTCAAAAGGTAAAATCATAGGTGTAAATATGACAGATCAACAGTTCAAAAAATATCTAGTTGACCACTTACAACAGGGAAAATAGAAAATTTGTAGAATTCTGCTGTCATAATGGCGTAAATACGGCTTGGCAAGAGAATTGATAGTAAGATAGTATATGTTTAAAAATATAAGAATGGCAAAGAAGAAATCAAGTAAGAAAAAAGAAGAAAAAGAAATCGAAGCTCAAGAGCAAGAAGTGTTGGATCAAGAGGAGTTGTCTGTTGAAGAACAGCTGAAAGAAAAGGAAATAGAAATTGCTGAGTTAAAAGATAAGTATCTTAGAATTTTCGCTGAATTTGATAATTTCAAAAAGCGAACAATGAAAGAGAAGATGGATTTTATGCGTAATGCAAGTCGTGATGTATTAGCTGATTTATTACCAGTTTTAGACGATTTTGATCGTGCAAAGGTAAGTGCAGAAGATGAAAATTCTACAGAACAATTTTCGGATGGCGTCAACTTAGTTTACAGTAAAATTTATAGCGTTGTTCAGAGTAA
Source organism: uncultured Saprospiraceae bacterium (assembly GCA_964403985.1). Taxonomy (GTDB): domain Bacteria; phylum Bacteroidota; class Bacteroidia; order Chitinophagales; family Saprospiraceae; genus JAHDFB01. The sequence continues at coordinate 5,245 of CAYOIL010000139.1, read as the reverse complement.
AGGCTTGAAACCTATGGAATCAACAGGAGAAGCATTCGATCCTGAATTACATGAAGGAATAACTAAAATTCCTGCACCTACTGAAGAAATGAAGGGTAAAGTGATTGATACAATTACGAAAGGTTATTATTTAAATGATACGATTATTCGCCATGCTAAAGTGGTGATAGGAGAATAAAAGATTATGGCAAAAAGAGATTTTTACGAGATACTTGGTGTAACCAAATCATCGGACGAAAAGGAGATAAAGAAAGCGTACAGAAAAGTTGCTATGAAGTATCATCCAGATAGAAATCCCGATGATAAAGCTGCTGAAGACAAGTTTAAAGAAGCAGCAGAGGCTTATGAAGTATTGAGTGATCCTGATAAAAAGGCGAGATATGATCGATTTGGTCATGAAGGTGTGAATTCACAATTTAGTGGAAGAGGAGGAGCAAATATGGAAGATATTTTCTCTCAGTTTGGCGATATTTTTGGTGGTGGTGGAAGTCCATTTGATTCGTTCTTTGGAGGGCAAGCTGGTGGTAGAACTAGAAGTAACTCAGGCCAAAGAGGGTCGAATCTAAGAATTAAGGCTGCTTTGAGTTTGGAAGAGATCGCAAACGGAGTATCAAAGAAGATTAAAGTTAAGAAGCAGGTAGGATGTGATACGTGTAATGGAAGTGGTGCAAAAGATGTCAATTCTGTAAAAACATGTGAAACATGTAGTGGAAGTGGGTATGTTCGACAGGTTAAACAAACGTTTTTAGGAGCGATGCAAACGACAACATCTTGTCCAAGATGTGGAGGATCTGGAAAAACAGTTACAGCAAATTGTGGAACTTGTAAAGGATCAGGTCGAACAATGGATGAAGAAATTGTTCAAATTGATATTCCAGCAGGTGTAGAAGATGGTATGCAATTATCGATGCGAGGTAAAGGAAATGCAGGTAAAAATGGAGGACCAGCAGGAGATTTATTGATAAGTATCGAAGAGAAACCTCATGAGTCTTTCACAAGAGATGGCCAGAATATAATCTATGATCTTTTCATGAATTTTGCTGATGCAGCATTGGGAATGAGTGTAGAAGTTCCTACATTGGAAGGTAAAGTAAAAATTAAGATTCCAGCGGGTACTCAAGGAGGAAAAATTTTCCGTTTGCGAGGAAAAGGAATTACTGCACTTCAAGGATATGGAAAAGGTGATCAATTGATTCATGTGAATATTTGGACACCTAAGACATTGAATAAAGAAGAGAAGGCATTGATGGAGAAGTTAAAAGAAATGCCAAATTTTAAGCCGAATCCAGGAAAAGAAGAGAAAGGATTCTTTGAAAAAATGAAAGATTACTTTAGTTAGTATTATGAAATATATTTATTTAGTATTTGCTTCTTGTTTGATAATATTAGCTTCTTGTAATAAAGGAGTAGTTTATGAACAAGAAGTAAAGCTAAGTGGCTTGTGGGATTTTGATGAGGTGCTCGAATACAAAATCCCAGTTCAAGATACATCAGCTCGTTATGATCTAGTAGCAAAAGTTGTTCATGATAAAGACTTTTCATATCAAAATTTCTATGTTGATATAAGTACTACTTTTCCAGATGGAAAGACATTAAGTGACGATGTTTCCTTTCAATTAGCTACTGGGATGGGATCATGGCAAGGCAATTGTGGATCTAATTCTTGTAAAGTTGAGTTATTACTGCAACCAAGTTTTCGTTTCCAGCAAATCGGTGATTATGTTATTCGTATAAGGAATAATTCGAGAGAAGAATTGAACGGGATTGCGAGTGTGGGTTTATCGGTTATTACGATTCCAGATTCTAAAGAGTAAGGTGGTAATTCTATTAAAATGCTTGTGATTTTTTAGTAGTACTAAATTCCGAAAATTCGACCATCATTAACTTTCAGAAGATTTTTTTGCACGAAATACTAGTTATTACCTCTTCGATTCTGTGTCTAAGCAGTTTAATAAAATGACCATGTGTTCTTTACTATTGTAGAATAAAGTGATTTTTAAATCCATAATTTTTTTAGTGCTACTAAATCCTGATAACTCGACCATCACTAACTTTCAAAAGATTTTTTTGCACGAAATACTAGTTATTACCTCTTCGATTCTGTGTCTAAGCAGTTTAATAAAATGACCATGTGTTCTTTACTATTGTAGAATAAAGTGATTTTTAAATCCACATTTTTTTTAGTGCTACTAAATCCTGATAACGTGACCATCACTAACTTTCAGAAGAATTTTTTGCACGAAATACTTGTTGTGTTTACTTTTTATTTTTACTCTTTAACAATATGCTTTCATAGTATAGTATTCAAAAAAAATAGCCGCTTTATTTCTAAAGCAGCCATTTTCCTGGTATTCGCACGTTTTATCTTTACTCTTATTGGATAATGAATTTCTTAAAATACACCTCATTCCCGTCTGTTACTCTAATAAAATAAAAGCCAGCTCGCATTTCTGAAATATCCATTTGATGATTCATATATCTCTTACTTTCACGCTTCATTGTTCTCATTATTTCTCCTTCTCCACTTATTATTTCAATCTTAGCCTCTCCTTTTAAATCGACATTTATTCTCAAATTAACTACATCTCTCGCTGGGATAGGATATACTTGCAATGCTTGTTTATTTATACTTAAACTCCCATTACTATTAGATTCTTCTATTATCTCTTCTTCACTAAAACCATTACTCACCTCTTCTTTTACAATCTCTTCTTCATTAATCCCTGTTTCAATTTCTTCTATGTTTTCATCTACAAGCACTTCTTCATCTTCCAACACTACACCGTCAGTTTCACTCATTCCTATATCCTTATGAGTAATTTCTTGATTTGGCTCTACATAAAACAATAATGTATTTCCATCAGACTGTACATCACTATCAGTTAGATCATCAAATGAATTATTCGGAACAGTGAATTCAAAATCTAAAACTGTAGGAACATTAATTCTGTAATAACCTTTCGGGATATACTTAAATTGATAGAAACCTTCATCATTAGATTCTACTGTTTGGAAAATTTGGCCAATCTCATCTACAAGATTTATTGTAATATCCTTTAATCCACTTTCTCCTGAATCTTGTATTCCGTTTTTATTTAAATCATTCCATACAAAATCTCCTATTGTAGAAACTCCATTTGAATCATCATTAAACACACCTGCATCAATATGGAAAGCTTTTTCACCCTCTTCTAAATGTATAATTCCTGTTGATCCAAAAACAAATTCTGATGTAACATCACTATCAATTGTAAAATCTGATCCTGCTATTGAAGTAGTAAACTCTTCAGAACTATCGAAAACAAGAATATAATTCCCTTCGCCTAATTCTTCAAAGTGATAGTATCCATCGGCTTTACTCAAGGGATTGTATGTTGTCACTGTCACATCCAAAAAGTTAAAAGCATCATCGTATAAAAACACATTGATTCCATTTATACCCTTTTCATTATTATCTTGTAATCCATTTCCATTCTCATCTTCCCATACAAAATTACCTAGAATAGTATATAAGGATACTACTCCCGCATCCTTAGTATTATATAATTTTCCAAGTTCAACTTCAAATGTTGGAGTTGTACCAAATCCATTATCCGAAGTTACATCACTGCTACCTTGAGGCTCATATTGTGTGAATGTATATCCATCATCTTCTATTTCAAATTGCACATAATATTCTCCCGGAATATCTACTTCAAAATGATATAAACCTGGAAAAGTATCTTGACCATTACCAGTTGTTGTAGACATTACCACTCCTTCTCCTACTCTTACTAAATTTACTTTCATGCCTTTTATTCCTAACTCATCAAACTCTTGAAAAGCATTTGCATTTAAATCATTCCAAACTAAATCACCTATGATTGCAGTAACTTGCAAAAATCCTGCATCAATAGTCGTATTAAATGTTCCTGCTTCTACTGTGATTAAGCTTGTTGTAAAAGGACCAAAATCTCCAGTTATATCTGAATTCTTTTCATCGTTTGTTGAATTATACAAAGTTGCCTCATCAAATCCTTGTTTTGTAAACTCTAGATAATATGTTCCAGGATCTAATGAAAGTTCATAATAACCCCCTTCTTGAGAAAAGGTTTGCGCTACTAAATCACCATTTAAGTCGAATGCCTTAATTGTAAAATCCTTTAACCCTGGCTCATTATCGTCAAACAGCCCATTTTCATTACTATCCATAAATACTAAATCACCAATCTTTGCTTGTTCTAGTTTTTTATATCCTATATTAACTCCTTCTACATTTTCTCCTGATCCTACTTCAAATTTCTCGGTCTCTAATGTTCCTCCCAGGATAACATCTGAATCAACTAATGGATCTCCACCTATTTGATAATCTACAACTTTGCTATAAATAGAATGGGAAAATTCTATAAAATAAGATCCTGGAGTAACATCAAACTCATAAAATCCTTTATCGTCTGTTGTTTCAGTGGAAACAAAATCCCCAGTTGAAGTAAATAAATTAACTCCTACTTCATCTAATAACATATCAGAATCACTCAATACATTATCCTCCTTTATGTCTATCCAAGCAGTTCCACTTATAGTACCTGGAACCATTATAAATCCTGCATCCCAAGTATCATCATTATACCCATTTGACACATCAATAGGCCCCATCACAAATCTATCTGTTACAAAAACCACTTTTGATCCTTTCTCTGGATCAACATCTTTTTCAGTTTCACTAAATTCACTGCCTGGAAAAACAAAAATTAAATAATTGCTTTCAGGCGGATTTTCAAAAATGTAAAATCCATTTTCATCCGACTCAGTTTCCATTTCTACGTCTGCAGTTGTAAAATTTATAAGCTGTACTTTAGCATTTGGGATTCCACTTTCGTCGATATCTTGAAGTCCATTCCCATTAATATCATGCCATATATAGTTTCCTATAATTGCAGAGTAATCACTTAAAATCAACTGAACTGAGTTAACAGTTTCACACAATGGATTTCCTAAAATAAAAATTAATGTCTCTCCAGAACTAAATGCAAAATCTGAACTTTCTACTGTATATTCTTCAGGGTTTTCTATTTCCAAGAAATAATTCCCTGGTAACAAATCTGTAAATGTTGCCTTTCCATTTTCTATAATTCCAGCAAATGGCGTATCTCCTCTCTTTAAAACAATTTCTTTTCCTTCAAGCTTATCTTCTCCTGATTGATAAGTACCATTGTCATTGTCATCAATAAAAATAGTAAATTCATATGTTGTTAAAGGATTAATA
>CAYOIL010000138.1:7796-10323 GCA_964403985.1 uncultured Saprospiraceae bacterium | reverse complement strand
ATACCAAATAGAAGGATATTCGCTTATCAATGGGATATTAGTATTTTCTTGAGTAGAATTATAAGAACAAGCTGTAAAACAATTGTCTTGATCCTCCACAATTGAACCTATCTCAATAGCTTCATGGCAAAAGTCATTTTCGCCGCATGTTTCAGGTGTATCTTCATAATTAACACATAGCTTGAAATTATGAACTGTATCTGCTGAAAAAATTGCAGTCATGTAAATAAAATCAATGGAATCGGGAAATTCAAAATCATTATTAATTCCTTCATTTGCTCCACAAAATTCTTGCAAAGTAATGAATTGATTTGTACAACCTTCTGGGAAAAATCCAACTTTGAATTCATAATTTTCTTCTTGAGAAAAGTTATTGAATAAAAGAGAAGGATTACTAAATGCAGCAGCTCTTATTTTGTACCAATTTTCTGTTTGAACTAGAGCATCATCACAAGACATAGCGCCAGTATTAGTTCCACCTACAGCACTGGTACCTCCTATACAATTTTGATTTGTTGTTAATTCGAATGCAGTACACGGAGTAGAATTAAAGAAAGGATTTGAATAATTACCGTTGATGCACATTTCAAATTTATCTGTAAATCCAAAGTTATTTCCAACAGCAATAGTGTATTCTCTATTAGGAACTAGATCATTAATAATTAGCTGTGCGTCACTTATATCTCCACAAAATTGTTCCATCCAAATAAAGTCATTCAAACAAGTATTATTAAGATGGTAGCCAAATCCTAAGAAAACGCTACTTTCTTCTCCTAAAGAATCAAGAGTGATCTCAACTCTATCAAGTTCTTCACCAGAATCAAATTGGAAATATTGAATATGGTTACTATTATCACAAGTAGAAAGATCCGTAGTATAAATTGTATTAAATAGATCAACTTCTTGGCAAGCTCCGTTTACAGTAATAATTTCAGGAAAACAAATAAGTGTATTTTCCTCTGCTATATATTGATTTATACAAAGTTCAAATTCCGTAGGATCTCCATTTTTCGATGATACAATTAGGAAATATTCCTGATTTCGATCAAGGCTACTACTTTCTAATGCGAACCCATCATTTAATTCACATCCTACTCTTCGGATTACATAATTTGACGCACAAGTATCGAAAGTAAATTCAACTAAAGCAACTTGAAAATCGGCAGTATTAACGGCATTTAATTCTACTTCAACACCAAAAGCTAGATCTTCAGTTAATTCAAATTTATACCATATATCTTGAATGTAGTCAAGTCCACAAGGAAAAGAATCTTGGTGAAGTTCAGCGTATTGTGTAGTACCATTAATACAATAATTATCGAGATCAAGAACTATGGCATCACAAGGTTTGTCATTGGTAGGAGGTGGAGTATCGTGTTGACTATGGATACAAAGTTCGGCAGATCCTCCTATGTTGTTTTGTACTTCAAATATCACATAATATTCTATTCCTTCTTCTAGCAGGCCACCACCTATAAGATTATTTTCACCACAAGCAATTTCTATGAATTTAGAGGGATCGCAATCTAATGTGGTAAATTGAATTATTGAGAAATAGACGTTTAAATTATCTTCATGAGTTGCATTTATTACGACATTAGCTCCATCTGCAATAAAAGAAAACCATAGGTTTCCAGCCCCATCTGAAGGGTTACAAGAAGTCGAAGGTTCAGAAGCGACGGCATTATCAAAAGAAAAATCACCACAATAGTTTTGTGGTTCATCAATTTCTAGTGCTAGTTCGCATACTTGTTGGGAGTAAAGAACAAAGCAAGAAAGAAATAAAGCGATTGTCAACAGCAATTTGCTCATAATTCAAAATTGTGGTGACTGTTGATAAAATGCAAGCTAATCTAGTATAAAGTAAACATTTAAAGTGACATACATATATAAAAATTAATACATAAAATGTATATCATCAACAATCAGTTAGGTTTAGTTTGAGAAAGGAATCAACATATTATAAATTTAATTAATATGAAATGAAACTTCTCCAATGGATATATAGCATAAATCATACCAAAAAAAGAGGGAAGGATTATGGTTTAGAAAAAAAGTCTGACATTTGTAAAAAACATTCTACAATGAAAATATTCTGTATTGGAAGAAATTACGCTGAACATGCGAAGGAGATGAACAGTCCTGTTCCTAGTCAGCCTATGGTTTTTATGAAGCCGCCCACGGCATTGCTTAAGAATAATGAAGATTTTTATTATCCAGACTTTACAGAGAACTTACATTATGAAGTAGAATTGGTATTAAAGATAGGTAAGAATGGTAAGCGTGTTGCTGCGCCTTTTGCTGGGTCATATATCGACTCCGTAGGATTGGGGATCGATTTTACAGCGCGTGACATTCAAGCGAATTGCAAGGAGAAAGGTCATCCGTGGGAGATAGCCAAGGGATTTGACAATAGTGCAGTTATTTCTTCTTTTGTATCATTGGAAGAGATAAGTGATGATAGAGGAAATGTACATTTTAGTTTACATAAGAACAAGGAGATAGTTCAGCGTGGAAATACGGCTGA
>CAYOIL010000138.1:0-7773 GCA_964403985.1 uncultured Saprospiraceae bacterium | reverse complement strand
GGTGTAGGGCCAGTGGTTATCGGCGATACTTTGACTGGCTTTATAGGTGACAAGGAGATGTTTCGTTGTGAGGTGAAATAAGGTTTTTTTGGGTTTAAACCCAAAAGAAAAATATAAATCAAAATCCTTTTGACCCAATTACAATAAAAAAGGCAGACTATATAGCCTGCCTCCATTATTTCAAGTTAACTTGAACCAACTCACACATTCATCAGTCCAGTCAATTCTTTAACCTCTTTAAGTGTCTCTTGAGCGATTTTACGAATTTCAGCCGAACTTTGCTTAATCTGATACTTAATTGCTCGTTTATCTTCTGTAATTTCTTTACGTTTTTCAGAAAAAGCGCTTGACATAGCGACTAATCCATCAGCTGTTGCATCTTTTAACATAGAATATTTCAAGCTGCCACTTTTATAATCATTCATCAATGAATTATAATCATCAACTTTACCTGCAGACTTTAATAGTGTAAATAAGTTTAATACACCAGCGCTCATTTCTTCTGACTCTCCGCCTTGATCCGTAACTGCAGATTTTATCTGTTTTCTAATTCTAGCTTCTTCAGCAAAAACATTAATAAAGTGCTTCTCACCCGCCGACTTACTCATTTTTTTTGAAGGATCAGCAGTAGACTGAATCTTAGGAGTTTCACTGTGCAAGGTGTCTGGCATTTTAAAATATTCTTTGCCTACAATGTGGTTAAACCTTTGGGCAATAGCCCTAGACAATTCAAGATGCTGATCTTGATCTTTACCTACGGGAACAAAATCTGCTTTATATATTAAAATATCTGCCGCTTGTAACACAGGATAATCGAATAAGCCAGCAGACACAAATGAATCCTTAGATTTTTCTTCACTATCTTTTCCTTTGTCTTTAAACTGAGTCATCCTTGATAAGTGTCCTACTGAACAAAAGCAGTTGAATATCCAACATAGTTCTGCGTGTTCAGGGACCATAGACTGCACAAATAGATTCTCTGCTTTAACTCCTACAGCTAATAAATTATAAATTAATTCCCAAGTATTATTTCTCAGTTTTTTAACATCATAAGGCATAGTCATTGCATGATAATCGACAACACCATAATAACAAGAATACTTTTCCTGAAGATCTACCCAATTTTTAACTGCTCCGAAATAATTTCCGTAATGCATGTGACCTGTGGGCTGAATACACGATAAAACTGTTTTTGACATAAGAATTTATTTTCCAGCTATACAGCTGATTTCTACATTTACATATTTGGGCAAATTCGCCACCTGAACAAGCTCTCTTGCCGGAGCTGTTTCTACATCGAAATAAGAAGCATAAACTGTATTCACTCTTGCATACATTTCCATATCACTTACGAAAACAGAACATTTCAAAACATTCGAAAAGTCCATATCTGCAGCATTTAAAATTGCCTCTAGATTTTTCATTACTCTATGAGTCTCTTCTTCGATTGATGCATCAATTAGTTTTCCAGTTTGAGGATCCAAAGCAATCTGGCCTGAAACATACAATGTATTTCCGTGCATTGTCGCTTGATTATATGCTCCTACTGCTGCTGGTGCATTTTCTGTTGTAATAGTTGTTTTCATAATATAGGTTTTGATATGAAAATAAAAATATTGTGAAGATAATTGAAATGAACAATATCATTTCACTTCATTGAAAATCGAGAGTAAATGAAATAACAAAAGCCCCATAACCAGTTTCACGATTAAGGAGCTTTGCATATTCTTTAAGAATGAACGATTTTACTCGTAAACCTCTTCTTCAGATTGAACTACAACTTGACCCTTGTAATACATATTACCATCTACCCAGTATGCTCTGTGATAGATATGCGGTTCTCCAGTTGTTTTACACGTTGCAATCTGCGGAGCAGTCGCTTTTTTGTGCGTTCTTCTTTTTCTTTTTCTTTGCTTGGATATACGACTCTTCGGATGCGCCATAATATTCTGTTTTAAATTTTAATCAAATTTCAAATTACTCAATTCATCCCACACATTTCCTTTCTTCTCTTCTTTGTTGTCAGAATTTCCACTATTCTGTTCCCATTTCTTTAACATCTCAAAATTACAAGGCGGATTTTCTAACTCCTCGCAATCTTCGACTACATTTTTAAAAGGCAAACTCAATATAGCAAAATCGTAAACATATTTCGCTATGTTCAGGAGATCATCGAATTGTTCTAAATAAACAATATAAGCTTCATCTTCTCCTATTCCCCTTTTAATATATAATCTATGGTCTCCATTCACTGGAACTGATATCTTATTAAGACATCTGTCACAATTTGTATATAACTCACCTTTGATAAGTATATCCAAAATATACATTGAATCTCGCTTATCAAACTTCACACAAGAAGTTAATTTAGCTTTTAATGTACTCTCTTCATTTATTGCTTGAAAGAAAAGTGCATCCAATTCAAAATCAAATGAATGTATTCCGTTCCCGAGGCCTTTTACAGGTAATGTAAATGAGTCTAGTGGATTCATAACAAAGAACTTCTTCTTTAATTGGAGCGCAAAAGTAATAATTTTATTTTATTTATAAAGCCTTTGCACTAAATAATTTACTCTTCTTTTATATAGAATGGAAGGCTACAAACAGTTGCCTTTAATTGCTTCCTACCAGTATCAACTAAAACTTCCGTTCCAACTGATGAATTTTCTTTCGTTACATATCCCATTCCTATTGGAATTTCCAAACAAGGTGATAAAGTACCAGATGTCACATGGCCTATTTTATTTCCATCTCCATCCAAAAGATCATATCCATTTCTTGGCACTCTCCTATCATCTACTTTAAAGCCTACAAGTTTTCTACTAACTCCTTCCGCTCTTTGTCCTTTGAAGATTTCAACAGAATTAAATTCCCCTTTCTTAGTCTTCGTTATCCAACCCAAACCTGCTTCAATAGGTGACGTTTCGTCTGTAATGTCATTTCCATATAGACAATAACCCATTTCAAGTCGAAGAGTATCTCTACATCCCAATCCAGCCGGAACCATTCCTTTATCTTTCCCTACTTCAAGTATTTTCTTCCATAAATCGATCAAATATGTATTCTCTACATACAATTCAAATCCTCCTGCTCCTGTATAACCTGTAGCAGAAATGATTACATTCTCTATACCAGCAAACGTTCCCACTTCAAAGTGATAAAACGATACAGCAGCTAAATCGACATCTGTTAATTCTTGTAATATTTCAACTGCTTTAGGGCCTTGTACAGCTAATAAACCTTCTTTATCAGAAATATCTCTTAACTCTACATCTCCTTCTTTAAACTGTGAAATCCAATCCCAATCTTTTTGAATGTTTCCTGCATTCACAACCATCATAAATTCTTCATCATCAAGCTTATACAACAAGAAATCATCAACAATACCTCCATCAGTATTAGGGATACAGCTATATTGTGCTTGCCCTATCTTAAGCTTTGATACATTATTGCTACTAATTCTTTGTAAAAAAGTCTCAGCATCAGATCCTCTTACTATGAATTCTCCCATATGTGAAACATCAAACATTCCCGCTTGATGCCTTACCGCTAAATGCTCCTCTTTTATAGATGTATAAACAATAGGCATTTCATATCCAGCAAACCCTGCCATCTTTGCACCTAGTTCTTTATGTAGACCAGTTAATCCGGTTGTTTTCATTTATTCGTATTTATATTAATTATTACTTTCATTGATTTGTGGTACATCAACAATACTTACGCTTGTAATCTTAATACCCTCTTCCATAGCATGAACAACATTCATTCCTACTTTAACCTTGCCGAAAAGAGTATACCTTCCGCTCAAATGTGGTGTTGGACTATGTGTAATAAACCACTGTGTACCTTCCGTATGAATACCCGCTGAAGCCATACCAATATATCCTTCATCTAAAAATCTTTTAGGAGACAACTCACTTCTAATCGTAAAATTTTCGCTGCCATAACCATCTCCTCTAGGACAGCCAGTTTGAATAACAAAGTTGGACACTACCCTATGGAATATTTTATTATCAAAATAATCTTGTTCCGATAAATCTATAAAATTCAAAGCTGTTTCTGGTGCATGATCCATAAATAACTCAACTTGAATCTCTCCCTTTTCTGTTTCAATAACTGCAGTATATGTTGAATTAAAATCACCAAAATTATCATTGATATATGATCGTCTTGTTTCTGATTTGGGAAGAGTAATTTTACTTTCAGGAAAATATAAATTATGAGCATCTGCTAAATATTGCATAGGTTCCAAGTTCTTAGGAAACTCCAATTTATTGAATGCATCTGTAAAAAGAGTGTCTGGCACATATCGTGTCAAGTATTGTTTATCGTAATTTGCTAAAGCATATGCAGCTCCTGAAATCATCCCAGCATCTCCTGATTGAATGGCTTTAGTCAAATACTTGAATATAATCGGAGCAAGATACCTTTGCGTTCCTCTGGTCTTAGAAGGCAAATAGTCTGTGAGGACATTCCCTAAGACCTCAGTAGCTTTACTTTGAACAATTATAGAAGAATCTTGAAGACCAAGCTTGTCAATTATTTCGTAATTATATGGGTTGGAACCCAAAGCCGCAATAATTTCTCGTTTGATGTATGGATCTTCTTCTTGCGCAAATTGATCTTCTAATGTTTTTACAATTCGCCCTCTAGACCTTTTATAATATTGATCAAAAACAGACAAAACAGCGCCTTGTAGTTTCAATTTAACAATTGGATCTTTTATTTTAGGTAAATTTTCCAAGTAAAATCTTGCATCAGATGTTTGGCCATTAGCTTTTAAATATTCAGTTGCAGCTGCTGCGACATGACTATTTTTGTGTGTCAAAAACCCTAACACAGGATCTATGATATCAATGTATTTAAAAGATCCTAAGTTTCTTATTCCATTAACAACAACTCTATAATCTTCTTCTTTATTTAGATGGTCAAGAAAAGGTTTTATAATTTCTGCACTCCCAGATTTAGCAACAGCTGCTGAAAGTCCCATTCGTACATTGGGGTTTTCTTCTTTGAAAAGAGCCTGCAAAAGTTGAAATTTATTTTCTTCTAAGTCAAGTTCTTTGACTCGTAAAAGATAATTTGCTGCCATTAATCTAGTTTCATCACTGTACTTTTCAGTAGCAAATCTTATTACTTCTGCTGTACCATCATCATTAGTTATACCTCTTAGAGCAAATTGATAATAGGCATGAGCTTTACCTTCGTTTAATAAGGTATATTCTGCCGGATAGGGCTTAGATGAGCTTAAAAAAGATAAATGAACTGCTGTACCTATTTTACCTACTGCTTCTAAGATATTTTTATTTAGAGCAAGGTTTACATCTTGGGTAAGGGCTGCTTTGAATTGAGAAACAACATCGTTTGCTAGTGTGCTATCTCCTAGTTGACCAGCTACATAAACCGCTTCTTCCTTAATTGCTTGAATCGTATCGTTTAAAATCATTCTAATAGCAGGAATCGCTGCTGGTGTTTTGAAGGAAGCAAAAGCACGGGTTGCACAAAACCGAGCCATAGGATCATCGCTTTCAATAAAGTATAATAGACTATCAAGATTTTGTTCTTGTTGAAGCTTATAAATTCTTTGACTTAGAGAATTACTAAAATCTTGCTTTGCCTCATTATTGGGATTTGAATCTTTGGGTGGTACACATGAAATGATAATTGCCATTACGACAAGTATGAACATTCCATTTTTAAGTATATTGTTACTTTTAAAATTCATCATCAAACTCTTCATCGAATTCTTCTTCATCAAATAATACTTCTACATCTTGTTGGCGTTGGGCGGCTTCTTCTTCTGGTTTTACATCTTTATATTTTGTACAATCTATAAGATCCCAAACAGCTCCAGAAGGTTCAGGGAATCTTATATCAGTATCAAATTCTATTGATTTATCTTCCTCTATCTTTTTTACAAATTTCTTGAATATTGGTCTTGCCATAACAAATCCTTGTCCTTCATCTAAAGTAAAAAATCGTATCCACTTATCATCACCACCAACCCAAGTACCAACAACCAATTTGGGAGTAATCCCCATAAACCAACCATCAGCATAATCATTAGTTGTTCCGGTTTTACCTCCGACATCACTTTTTACTCCTAACCCAAAATTACCACCTACATTATTCCTCAGCATATCGACCATGACAGCATTATACGTAGGATTTAATGCCATTTTTCTTTTTGGTACTGCTGTATATAATATTTTACCGTTTTTATCTTCGATGCGTTGTACAAAAACAGGCTGAACATATGTTCCTTTATTTGGCCATATTCCATATGCTCCTACCATTTCCATTACAGTTAAATCCAGTGCACCTAGACATAAAGAAGGAACATAAGGAACAATTGGCTCTCCATTAGGATGTAATTTTTCTTTATCAATTCCCGCATTATTCAACAAGTCTCTGATCAATGTTACTGATCCCATTTCTTTCACTAATCGCACCGAAATAGAGTTTTTGGAATACAATAAACCTTGATATAGATTATAAGGATTCCCTGTAAATTGTTCATTTGCATTAGCAGGAGACCATTCATCTAAAATATCAAACAAAGCATCACCAGGAGCTATTGTATATTGAATATCTTCATAAGTTGTACAAGGCGAAATATTGCCAAAAGCTATTGCAGAAGCATAAACAAAAGGCTTTATTGTTGAACCGACTTGACGTCTAGAATTTACATGATCGTACTTAAAGTATTTATGACCTACTCCACCTACCCATGTTTTAACATATCCAGTGCCTGGTTCCATCGAAACCATACCTGCCTGCAAGTGCTGATAATGATACATTACACTATCAAGTGGTGTCATTGTTTTGAGCTCTTCGCCTTTATCATTATAGGCAAAAACCATCATTTCTATTTCTTCATTAAATTGCTTTTCATACTCTTCATTAAAAGCAGTGTAAGCCGTTTTTACTGATTTAAACTCATTAGAATTTAGCACTTGTTTTAGAAAAGGAATCTCACTCATTCGCACAATTGTCTTTCGCGCTAGTTTTTCAAAGTCTTTATCTGGATCTTCAACTTGGATCATTGAACGGATCATTAGAGGTCCTGTTCTCATCTCTGGATACTTTTCTTTCAATTTATCCAAACTCTCACCCATCATTCCAAAGTATATTCCTTTATACCTTTCCGAGTTTCTGACTCTTCGGTCAAAAGCTTCTCTTCGAATCTCTTCTTGAAAATCTTCTGCTTCGTAAGTGAAAATATTTTTATTTTTCCAACGTTTAAAATAGCGTTGCTGAAGACCAGCCATATGCTCATTTACAGCTTCTTCTGCTTTTTTCTGAAAGTCAAGATTTATTGTAGTATAAATCTTCAAACCATCCGTGTAAATATTATATCCTTCCCCATTGGGTTTTTTATAATCTTCCTTTGCTAAAAGGTTTTTTAACCATTTTGTAAGTTCAGATCTAAAATAAGGTGCTACTCCTTCTGACTGAGTTTCACGATTAAAACTGGTCATATCTAATGGCAATACTTTCAATGAATCATAAACTTCTGAAGTAATCTTATTGTATCGTTCCATTTGTTTCAATACAACATTTCTTCTATTTAAAGCTTTATCTGGAAATCTTACTGGATTATAAAGTGAAGGGTTTTTTAGCATTCCAACAAGAACAGCATTTTCTTCTATTTTCAGTGAATCTAACTGTTTGCCGAAATAGGTATCTGCGGCTGCGTAAACTCCATGTGCGCCATTAATGAATTCGAATTTATTCAAATACATGGCAATAATCTCTTCCTTAGTATATTGC
>CAYOIL010000137.1:0-10596 GCA_964403985.1 uncultured Saprospiraceae bacterium | reverse complement strand
CTATATGAGAAATCACTAATTTTCCATCTGGAAAGTCACAGTCACTTATAGTTATATCAGTCAATGTATTGGTTCCAGAATACTGAAAATCATCTTCATTTAATACAATTAAGTCGGATTGTCCTTTTCCTATAGGGGCGCCACTAGGTGAAATAATTGCATTATTAATTAGACTACCATGTAGTAATCCTGCATGATCCATAATTAAACTTTCTCGGATCAATGTGTTGAATTGATAATATGCAATTAAAGATGGATCATTGATTGCAGGATCCTCTTTAGTTAAATACCGCATTTTATAAATTTCATCGTCGGATAATGCTCTATCCCACAAGGTTACTTCATCAATTTCTCCTTTAAAGGATTTACTGTAATGTCCATAGCCTACGTAAATCGAAGAAATTTCACCTGGACTTAGAGCTTTCTCATGGAAGTATTTTTTGTCATTCAAATACATAGTTGCACCAGAAGGAGTAATAGTTAATGCAACATAAGACCACTCATTAAGAGGAATGTCAATCCCACTATTAGACGCCCAGTTATCAGCCATTCCAGGCCATTTATACCATAATTTGTCACCTCCATAGTTGAAGATTAAACCTTCCGTATAGTCGCAATGTGCACACCAATCACCACTGGATGCTAAAGCAGCATATGCTTGTTGAGATCCATTCGGTTTCCACCAACCTGTCATTGTGAAATGTGTAATATTATCCAAATTTACCTCCGTTGCAACAAAGTAATCACCATTTTCAAAAGTTTGAAGCGTCTGACCTCTAGTAAAATCTACAGAACATAATGACTGAATGTTTATCATGTCTTCGATTGTTGTGGTATGTGAATCTCCTTGACTATTCTGTACGGTCAAACTAATATCATATGAACCTAAGTTTCCGAAAACAACTTTGGGATTTCTAGCATTTGGATTACTTATGAATTCAGGCTGTGGTGTAATATTCCACGTCCAAGTTGTACCTGTGTGACTAACAATAGAATAAGATTCAAAGGCGACGGTATCTCTATCACAATATATAGAATCATTGATAAGCATTGGTAAGGCTTGTACTTTTGAAGGATGAATCATAGGGGCTTCCCATATGCCTTTTGCTGTTGCCATTCTAAGTTTGTTGTCTCGAAAAAATGGAAGGGTCATAAATCCTTTGTGAGCAGCGGGTAAGCCCTGTGAATATTCTGTCCAGTTATTTATGTTTTTGTTAAAATAATAAAATTGATCATCATCCATCGCATAGATTATATCCCCACTATCACTAGGTTGATAGACCAAGTCTTTTATTCTAGCATTTTGAATTGTTGTTGTATACCGATTTGTCCAATTGTTTCCACTATCTGTTGAACTAAATACTTTATTACTATTGTCAGAATGTTCAGAAGCAATCCAGATTTCATTTTTATCAAATGGATTTAAAGTGATAGAAAGATTTCGCCAAGAACCAGAAGTGTTTGGGTTATTAAGTAACTCGAATGTTTCTCCTCCATTAGTTGACCGGTAAAGCTTTACATTATATGTACTGTAATAAACAATCAAATAAATATAATTTGGGTCCTCTCTACTAATTTCGAATCGTCTTAATTGGGCTGAGCTTCCTGCATTATCTGGTAAAATTGATAACGTATCAAAAGACACGCCACCATCTATTGATTTATAAAATACATTGTTTTTTCCAGCGTAAACAATGTTGCCATAATTTGGATGCCATTCTACTTCACTGTAACTAAAATGAAAATAAGATTCATTTGGGTATAAACCCAAATTTGTAATTGAAACGGCATCTTGATCGAATGTTTCGGGTATTTTTCTTGCCCCAATATCACTATGATAATTCTTAGTGTTATCAAATTGATTTACATAACCAGTTCCTGATTCTGCTCCACCTAAAAATAGTGTATTTCCAAATCCATAATTTTCATGATATGCCGCATTTCCATTATGATATCGACCACCTACCCAAGTATCGGTATTCCATCCTTGCCCAAAACCCCAGTAATCAGATGCTGTAATACCTTTCATACGTGTGCTTACTGTTGCACATTCATCATTAGAATAATTAATTCCTCCATCTGATGCAATCCATATTTCATTTCCTATCACATCTATATCTTGAATATCAGCATGCATATTTAAAGACCTCGACCCTCGAATATATTCGATGTTTCCTCCTTTATTTCCAGACTCACAAAACCAAATTGTTCCTAACCATACTTTATCGGGATCAATATGAGATACATCCAAATCGAAATTATAGAATCCTTGATGATAACCATTTGAATAGCCTGCAACATACCAATTTTCTTCAGTTACAAATTGCTCTGAATGATAAGGAGCTCCATCAAAACCGCTATCGTCTTGCCATGAATTTCCTCCATCCAAACTATAATAAATCCCTATCCAACCATTATCTTCAGCTTTTCCATTAGCTATAATTCCAGCATATAACCTTTCAGGATCAGCAGGAGTTACACCAATTTTACACCCATATACAGTCGCTGCTGAGTTTGTCGAACCAGCATAATATCCATTATCCATAAGAGTCCAAGTATCACCTGAATCAATAGATTTGTGAATTTCCGGTCTATTAATTGATGAATTTAAAACAGCAATGTAAATTGTTGATTCTGTTCCTGGTTTGAACTCTAGGTCATATAATCTACCAGAATATTTTTGAACCCAAACGTTACCATAATCACTTGAAAAATATAAACCATTTTCACAAGCGGCATACATTTTATTTGTTTCATCGGGGTCAATAAGTAATTGTTCTACGCTACCTGAAAAAGTATATTTTATAGTCCATGTGCTGCCGCCATTTGAGGTATAATATAAGTTTCCTCCTCTAGTGCCGTAAACAATATTTTCGTTCAAAGGGTCGACCTTAATATCTCTAAGATTTCCTATAACATAGTCTTTGGACACTGACTCCCAGTTTATTCCTTTGTCTATACTTTTAAAAATTTCGCCCGTTTCAGCACTAGCATAAACTGTATTGGTATTACTTGGAGCAACACCTAAGCAAAATACATTTGCTTGTGTCGGTCGAGATTCTGGATTTCCCGAGTCATCAAAATTGACTGTCTCAAAAGGACCAATATTCGTCCACGTATCCATCATCTTACTTTTATTCTTCTTCTTTTTAGCAGATTTCTCAAATTGTACAAGAGGATCTGGAAGCTCAATTTTACCTTGTTTATTTATATGCTCCTTTACAATCTTATTCCAGTGTTTATAATTTTGGGTGTGAATGTTTTTTACAAAAGGTTCTATGGAATAATACGATTTGAATTCTTCTTGAACTTTATAGTAATTTTCACAATCTGTATACATAGTGATTGCCCATTGAGGGGTCTTTTCATTTATAGGAGGAATTGCTTTAAACCACTCTGGGTGTGAAGGGCTAGGAATTGTATACTCTTGACTAGTTAACTGTAAAGAAATTAATGATAAGAAAAAGAAAATATATATAGCCTTCATAAACATACTGGATGAATAAATAAAAGTTTAGATGTAATAAAACAGGAATTATTTGAGGGTAAAACAAATATAATTAAGCTTTTCCGAAAATCTATCAATTAACCCGAGACTTCATTAATTTCAATTAGCAAATCATTGACTTTATGTTAAAGTTTTACAATTTTAGGATAGTAAATCCCAAATGAGGCGACTTAACCTAGCATTATTGCCAGAACAAAATAAAATGGAAATGGAAATGTTAAGCCTATTAAAGCGAGAAAAAGAATAGTTGAAATTATTTGCACTGGATTTCCAATTTGAGGAAATTTTGCTAACGTGAATGTTCCTGTGTTATTTTTGGAAATCACTACCTGAACATAGTCTGATTCTTGTACAACAATAGTATTATTATTTACATAAAACTTCCTTAATTCAGCCTTTTGTTAGTCTGATTTAATTCCTTCGATATCCAAATAGCCATTGAATAGAAACATTTTATTCTTAAAGTACTGTATCATTAAATGTAATTTCAAAGATAAGATTCCAATTAAATATTGGCCCTTTGAACCTTTTTTAGGGAATTACCTTAATATATAGGTCGACTAAATAACTGTCGGCTGAAAAACAATTTAATTCATTGTTTAAACATTAATGTTTAAACATCGTTATCTTTGCATTATGAGTATCGAGAAAGACTTACAACAATCCAAGCCTTTTAAAAATGATCAACAGCGTGCCTTAGTAAATTTATTATTTACTTCAAGACATGTTCAAGCCTCTTTAGAGAAAGATCATAAGAAGCATGGAGTGACAATGAAGCAATACAATATTTTAAGAATATTGAAAGGTGCTGGAAAACCAATAAGCACTCAGTTAATACGGGAGCGAATGATTGATCGCATGTCGGATATATCCCGAATAGTTGATCGAATGGTCGTGAAAGGAGTTGTCACAAAATGTGTAAATACGAAGGATAAAAGATTAGTTGATGTAGCATTAAGTGACAAAGGTGCTGAATTACTAGATACAATTAATTTAGAGGAATCTGATCACGAAAATCATCTAGGAAATTTAAGTCTTGAAGAGTGCAAAAAATTAAACCACTTACTCGATAAAATAAGAGGATATAATTAAATTAAATAAAAATAAAATATGAATTTTTTAGCAATTAGTTTACTGCCAATTTTGATGGCATTAACATTTACAACAACGACAATTGATACTGAAATAAAAGGAGAAATACAATCTTCTTCTATTATTTGGAAAGCCTATAAAGTAACCGGAGAACACGCTGGAACGGTAGACTTAAAAAGTGGTGCATTGGAATTTGACGCGGAAGGAGAATTAACCGGTGGATCATTTGT
This sequence comes from uncultured Saprospiraceae bacterium, assembly GCA_964403985.1. GTDB lineage: Bacteria > Bacteroidota > Bacteroidia > Chitinophagales > Saprospiraceae > JAHDFB01. Next base: position 5,766 of record CAYOIL010000137.1, on the reverse strand, counting down.
AATGGATATGAATACAATTGCTGTTACAGACATAACTGGTGAAATGGCCGGCAAATTAAGAGGACATTTAATGAGCGATGACTTTTTTGGTGTAGCAAACAATCCTACAGCAACTTTAACTATTACTAAAGTGGCAGCAAAAGGAACTCCTAGAGAATATAAAGTAACGGCTGATTTAACGATTAAAGGAAAAACAGCACCTGTAAAATTTTATACAACCATCACAGAAATAGATGGAATGAAAAAAGCAACTGCAGATATTAAAGTAGATCGATCAGAATTTGATGTAAAATATGGATCTAGTTCTTTTTTCTCAAGATTAGGAGATAAAACTATTTACGATGAATTCGATATTTCAGTTGAGTTACTTGTAAAATAACAATTGGAAAGTATAGTAAAATTAGAGGACATGTTGGATACAGCATGTCCTTTTTTAGTACCCTAAGTTAGAGTGTTTTTTATAAAAGCCTTTGGGGTTAACCCCAAAAATAAATGAAAACTATTCTTCTTCTTGGCTTTTTGCCAACAATGAGTTCGGATAGAAAAATCTCAGTATTTTAAGTTCCGCTTCTTCTAATGCTACATTGAGTTTATCATTTACTAAAACAGTATCAAAACGATCAATATATTTCATTTCTTCGCGAACTCTAGCGAGACGCTTACGTAAGCTAGCATCAGATTCCGTTTTTCTATTTATAAGACGTTCTTCAAGGACTTCCAAACTCGGTGGAGAAATAAAAATTGCTAAAGCACTCTCGCCATATTGCTTTTTAAGATTAATTGCTCCTTTTACGTCAATATCAAAAATGATCTTTGTTCCATATCTACAAACACGCTCAATTTCACTTTTTAACGTTCCATAAAACTGATTTTCGTACACTTCTTCATATTCGGCCAATTCACTATCGGCAATAAGTTCTTTGAAGCGATCAGGAGAGACAAAATAATAATCCTTACCTTCTGTTTCATGTTCTCTTTTATCCCGTGTAGTCACAGAAACGGAGAAACCTAGAAAGTCAAAAGTTTTCAACAAATGTCTTACTATTGTTGTCTTTCCTGCACCAGAGGGTGCAGTTATAATGATCATATTTCGTAAAGAATCGGTACTTTTCATTAGACTATATTTGCCAACTGCTCTTTTATCTTTTCCAAATCGTCTTTCATAGTAACAACGAGTTTCTGAATCTCTGAATGTTGAGCTTTTGCTCCTAAGGTATTAATTTCTCTACCCATTTCTTGAGCAATAAAAGATAATTTTCTACCTGTAGATTCACTGTTGGAGTCAAGTTGTTCTAGAAAATATGTACAATGTTGAGATAGTCGAACCTTTTCTTCGTTAATGTCTAACTTTTCCATGTAATAAATTACTTCTTGCTCATAACGATTCTTGTCTACATTTTCTTTGCCCATGAAATCCTCAAGATTCTTTTTCATTCGATCACGCAACCTAGTAACTCTTTCGTTTTCATAAGTAACAATCTTCTCTAGTTGCTCAGAAATACTTATAACTCTTGTATGAAGGTCTTCTTCCATAGCTTTTCCCTCAACGGCACGAAAATTTTTTAAATTTTCAAGTGCTTCTGTTGCTATTGCTTTAATTGCTTCCCATTCCTCTTCTGGCATATCGGATTCATCGGCAAGAATTACATTGGGGATACGTAAAAGAGCTGAACTAAGATCAGAACTTGAAATGCCCATTTCGTTTTCGATGGATTTGATTTCTCGAATATAAGATTTGAAAAGACCTTTATTAATTTGAACTTGTTCGTTTTCTCCAGCTTGAATAGAAAGGGTACATTCTATTTTTCCTCTTTTGGAATGGTCGATAATCAGATTTCTAAGATAGACTTCCTTTTCGCGAAGGTTATTACTCAATTTGAATCGGATATCCGTGGTTTTACCGTTGAGAGACTTAAGCTCTACATTAATCTTTTTGTCTTTATAATTGCCCGTCGCTTTCCCGAAACCTGTCATTGATAATATCATCCGCTAATTTTTCGGGCAAATATAGGTATTGAGAATCATTCGCTTTAACAAAATGATAATGTTAAGAGGGAACTTTTTGTATCTTGACATCGGTTTGTTGCATTGTATAGGGTCTTCAGGCTCTTTTTGATAATAGAAACTATTAAATGTCTTAAAAAAATTAATATGAAAAAGACGATACTTTTTACTTTACTTTTTGCATTAGCATATGTTACGGGTCAAGCCCAATTAGAATCTTACACTAAAGACGTGTCAATGAGTTTGGGAACAATTCCAGCCATTGTACTAGATCTAAATGAAATTACAGAAAAAGAAGCATCTGCGTACTGGGAGAGTTATATGAAAGAATATTCTAAACTTAAAAAGAATAGAAAAGCAGGTGAGATGTATGCGGAAGATATAAGAGTACCATTAATTACTCCTACAGAAATTGATTTATTTTCTAAAGTTGAAGATTTACAAAGTGCCTCTCGATTATACCTTTGGATTGATCTAGGAGGAGCTTTTTTAACGTCTGAAGAAGATGCAGCGACATTTAAAAATGCTAAGAAATTTGTTGACGATTTTGCTGTATATGCTGAGAAAAAGCATGTAGAAGAATTACTTGGAGGAGCAGAAAAGGATCTTAAAGGATTGGAAAAAGATCTTAAAGGTTTAGGAAAAGATAAAGAGTCTTACGAAAAAGCGATAGAAAAAGCGAAAGAGCAAATAGCAAAAATGGAAAGAAACCTTGAAGAAAATGCTGTTAGCCAAGAAGCAAAAGTAACAGAAATAGAAGACCAAAAAGGCCTTTTAATTAAAATTCAAGAAAGATTAGCAGCTGTAGGTAAGAACAAAACTAAGATGTAAAAAATGTTGATTTGAGCCTGCTGAAAAAAAAGTTTTCGACAGAATCAAATTAATTTTAAATCTCTTACTTTTTGACAGAAGTTTGTAAAAGTAAGGGAATACAAAATAACAGGGCTTTCGCCCAAAATCGAATGCTCAAAGTCATAGAGGACGTGACTTTGGGCATTTTTTTTATGCCAAATCCCAGCGGTAAAGTTAAAAAATATAGAGTGTTGAATTCCAATACATTAGAAAAAGAAAATATATTTCATTTTTATTATATTTAGGAAATTATTGAACGCTATTACGCGTTAAAATAGAGCATGAAAAAATGTTTTCCACACCTGTAGCAGTTTTACAGCAATTTTCCACAATTCATCCACAGGTTGTTGAAGGGTGATAAAATTAAGATAGTAAACAATCTTCTACATTTGTGCATCTCTAAACTTTACTAATGGCAGATACAAATAAATTACAGTCTATTCCCGGTCGGGCAAAAGAACAGCAATTCCAAAAGGAATTAAAGAGCCAAGCTTATGGAAGAGTTCTTCCTCAAGCAATGGAACTTGAAGAAGCTGTTCTTGGTGCGATCATGACCGATAAAGACGGTTTGCCTTCTGTAAATAGTATATTAAGACCCGATTCATTTTATAGCGAAGCTCATAAATTAATTTATGAACACATGGAAGAGCTGTTTAAAAACTCTCAGCCAGTAGACATACTTACCGTTCATGAATCCCTTCGTAAAGCAAAAGTTCTTGAACAGATAGGTGGAATAAACTATCTCATGGATTTATCGAATCGAGTAGCATCATCTGCCAATGTGGAATATCATGCGCGGATAATCGCTCAAAAATTTGTGCAAAGAGAATTGATTAAAGTATCAACAGAAACCATAAAAGATGCTTTTGAGGATACCAAAGACATCTTTGACATGCTTGATGAAGCGGAACGAAATCTGTATGAAATAACAGATAAAAACATTTCAAAATCATTCGAGTCATTGCGTTCACTTGTTGTGCGAACTCGAGATGAAATCGAAGAAGTTTCAAACAATCAACAAGAAGGTTTGACAGGGGTTTCAACAGGATTCACTGAATTAAATAAAATAACTGGTGGTTGGCAACCTAGTGATTTAGTTATTCTAGCTGCTCGTCCCGGTATGGGAAAAACAGCATTGGCTCTTTCACTTGCAAGAAATGCTGCTATTGCCCAACGAGGTGTTGCTATATTTTCATTGGAGATGGGTAATACTCAGTTGGTTCAACGTTTATTAGCGATGGAATGTGAAATTCATAATGAACACATTCGTAAAGGCACTCTAGATGAAAAGATGTGGGAACAATTAAATGCTGGTGTTGAAAGACTTGCAGAGCTTCCTATCTATATTGATGACACGCCAGGTATAAATATATATGAGCTCCGAGCAAAATGTCGAAGGTTAAAAAACAACCACGATATTTCATTAATTGTTATTGATTACCTTCAGTTAATGACCGTTGGAGCAGGTTCTAATAGTAAAGGAAATAGGGAACAAGAAATATCTACAATATCAAGAGCATTGAAAGGACTTGCTAAGGAATTGAATGTTCCTGTAATTGCCTTATCACAACTTTCTCGTAACGTGGAATCAAGAGGTGGTCCTAAACGACCGATGCTTTCCGACCTTAGGGAATCAGGAGCAATAGAGCAAGATGCCGATATGGTAACTTTCGTTTATCGACCTGAGTACTATAAGTTTGACGATCCAGACGTGCCACCAGGGGCGTCAGAAATAATAATAGCTAAGCACAGAAATGGTTCTACTGGAGAAGTATTCTTAAAATTTATAGGAGAGATGACCAAGTTTGTTGATTATGAACAAACGAATTTCGGAGATATCAACATGGGAAGTCCTATGGGTGGAATGGAAGATAACTACGGAATAGCTCAGTCTCGTATGAATATTGACGATGAAAATCCATTCTAATGGAAGAAGAAGTTAGAGAAGGCATTCGTTTAAATAAGTTCATCGCCCATTCGGGATTATGTTCTCGTCGAAAAGCGGCAGATCTTGTAAAAGCGGGAAAGATCCTAGTGAATGGAGAAGTCGAAGAAAACCCTTCGTACATGGTTCAAGACGAAGACGAAGTCGTTCATGAAGGGAAAGTCTTAAAAGTTGAAGAAAACAAAGTTTATATCTTATTAAATAAGCCAAAAAAAGTTGTCACAACTGTTAGTGATGAAAAGAATCGGAGGACGGTTATTGATATGCTAGGCGGTAAGATAAGAGAAAGAATTTATCCTGTTGGTCGTTTAGATTATATGACAACTGGATTAATTGTATTGACTAATGATGGAGATTTAGCAAAGAAATTGTCTCATCCTTCACATGAGGTTCGCAAGTTGTATTATGTAGGAATAGACAAATCTATTACTGCAGCAGATGTAAAGAAAATAGAAAAGGGATTATTATTGGAAGATGGATTGGCAGAAGTTGATTCGGCTAAGATAATAGAGGATAGAGAGAATAAGGAGTTGATGATACAGTTACATCAAGGCAAGAACCGAATTATTCGAAGAATATTTGAACATTTAGGATATCGAGTTATCAAACTTGATCGCGTGAATTATGCTGGTTTGACAAAGAAGGATTTACCTCGGGGGTGGAATCGCCACTTAACGAAGCAAGAGGTTATAATGTTGAAGCATTTTAATTAAAAAGGCAGTCCTTTGCACTTTGCACTTCGCCCTTCGACAATCAATTAATTCTTTTCATAAGAATAATTGTTTTTAAATATATTAGTCTGTTTTTTTTAGCACGATATTGGCTCAGGGCTCTGAATACTTTTTTGTGAGATAGATTCCAATGTTATAATATAATAAGTAAATACCTATCTCCAATCCAATAAAATCCTTTCTTAAGAATAGTTGTTTTTAAATATATTAGACTCTTCTTTTTAGAACTAAATT
>CAYOIL010000136.1:8697-10600 GCA_964403985.1 uncultured Saprospiraceae bacterium | reverse complement strand
GCCTCCTAGCCCTGAATCAAAAAAACCTATTGTACTCTTTTCGCTCATCAATAGTTTAACCCTATTTTAGATAAATTAATTTTCCATGAGACTAGTTTCTATTCGAATTTCACTCGATAAAGAACGATGCACTGGACATTTATCCGCAATTTCCAATAATCTTTTACGCTGCTCATAGCTTAAATCTCCTTTTAATTCTATAGACCTATCAAAGGTATCCAACTTTGCTCCTTCTTTCTCACAAGCCATACAATCTTCATAATATTCCTTAGAATAATTTACATGACAATTTACTTCTTCCAAGGGCCATTTTTTTCTTCTAGCGTACATCTGCAAAGTCATGGATGTACATGCTGCTAAGCTCGCTGTTAATAATTGATAAGGACTAGGACCAAAATCTGCACCTCCCAATTCTTCAGATTCATCAGCTAATAAACCATGTTTACCCAACATTAATTCTGTTGTAAATCCATTATCTCCTAGTCGAGCAACTACTTGTCTATCTGTTTCAAGTTTTGGTGTAGGGGTATGCTTTATATATCTTTTAGCCCAGCTCGCGATAACATTTCCTGTATAAAATGCATCTGTTTTATTAGTGAGCATGTGGTCTGCGCCATTCAATGTAACAAATGACTTTGGATGCTGGGCCGCATGATAAATCTTAGCAGCATTTTCTATTTCCACTACTCTATCTTGTGGAGAATGAAGGACTATAATAGCTTTATTCATTCCTTCAAGAGCTTCATGAAGCTTGTGGTTTCTTAAATCATCTAAAAATTGTTTTTTGATGGTAAAAGAACGTCCAGCCAGATTAATAATAGCTTTGCCCTCACTCTCTATTTCTACAATCTTGTCATCAAGTAAATGAGCGACATGCTCCGGTTCGGCAGGAGCCGCAACAGAGGCGATAGCTTGAATACTATCTATTTGAGAGCCAGCAAAAATACTAGCTGCGCCACCTAACGAATGCCCTACAATCAAGGTAGGTGCCTCGTAGTTATCTTCTAGAAATTCTGCAGCGGCAATAAGATCATCAACATTACTGCTAAAATTTGTATCTGCAAAATCGCCTTCACTATCTCCTAATCCTGTAAAATCAAATCGCAAGACAGCTATACCCTCCATATTCAATGCTCTTGAAATATGACGAGTTGCAATTAAATTTTTATTACCTGTAAAAACATGTGCAAAAATCGCATAAGCTTCAGGTTTAGGAAGCATTGGTAACTCTAACCTTGCCGATAATTCATATCCATTTTTATTTATAAAATTAACTTTCTTTGAAGGCATTCATTTTGATTTGTTTTGGGCTTAAAGCCCAAAAAATTGAGAACAATAATTCTGTTCGTTAAATATATATTCTTCACTATTCCATAAAAATATTATTTATTGAGACTTTAAAGTGTTGGAATTCGTTCTTTTTGTGAAATAATGTAATAAATGTCTTTAAAATCTTCTTTCCATTTTCTTCCCAACCTATTTCTTTTGGCAATGTTTGTAGGGCTTTCACCTTGTATTTCTGCACAAAAAACCGTGGAAGATCAACTCAAAAAAGAAATAACAAAAATTCTTCGATATGAAATCGAATGGAAGAAAAAGCTTACACCCGGTTTTACAATTGTTATTGTAGAACCCGACACCAGTTTTACTGTTTCATTTGGAACTGAAATTGATTCAAAACAAGAATTATCAACTGATAGAATATTCGGAATTGGCGGCCTTTCTAAAGTTTATTCTTCTATTGCACTTGCCTATGCTATTTTACAAAATGAGATTGACACTTCAGCATTAGCAAAAGAAATCTTTCCAGAGTTAAATCAGCCAGCATATAACTTCACAATACTCGACATTGTTCATCATAAAGCAGGTTTCCCTCGAGTTTCTAAAGGTATAAATGTAGGAC
>CAYOIL010000136.1:5935-8687 GCA_964403985.1 uncultured Saprospiraceae bacterium | reverse complement strand
AAAAAGTCACAGAAATGGAGTTTCTACATACTATTTATGAAAACCCTTTAGCTGAAGATTCATCATTTATTTATAATCACAGTGATTACGCTTTTCTTGATATTTGGCTGACTAAAGAAACAAAACTAAACCTTAAGGAATGGTACCGTAAAGCGCAAAAAGAATACAATCAATTACCGGATTGGAAAGAAGATGAAAAGTCTATTGGCTTAGATAAAAGAGGAAAAATAAAAAACAACATAGATTACGGAATTTATGAAAGTTCGCTAGGGCTTTATGCAACGAAAAACGATCTTGAAAAACTTATTAGATTCTTACAAGAAGATAATCCTTTAAGTTCTTTTGTAAAACAAGGGAAATTTCCAACAGAAATAAGTAAGAAAATATATTTTTCAAACGGACTATATCGGATAAATCAAGGTAAAAAGTACACACTATATGGACATGGCGGAAAAAGCGTTAATAATAGTGCTTCAATTCACTTTGTCCCAGAAACAAATACAGGATTAGTTATCTTATCTAATTCAGAAACTGGTACCAATCAATTATATTTGCCATTACTTTCAATGATTAATAACAATTGGCGCAGATAATGGGCAAAAAGAATAAAAATAAATCAGGCAATGAATTAGTATTTACTACTGGCACTGAAGGCAATTCATTTTTTAATCACATTAGTTTGGGCGGTGATGAAAAGAATGAAGAATCTACAGATTTTACAACTAGAATTCGAGTTAAAAGAGATCGTAAAAATAGAGGTGGAAAAACTGTAACATTAGTCCAAGGATTAGAATTAAGTGAAGAGGAAATGACTGCTTTATGTAAGAAAATGAAAAGCAAGTGTGGTGTAGGAGGAGCAGTGAAAGATGAAGAAATCATAATTCAAGGCGACCAAGTAAAAAAAGTCATTGAAATATTACAAAAAGAAGGTTATAAAGATGTAAAACAAAGCGGAGGTTAATTTACTTATGAGCTTTAATCATACGATCTTTACCTTGCATATCTTTTATTATTTCCACTTCCTTAAATAGCTTATCTTCAAGCATTAATGCAACTTCTTTCGCATTAAATTCATTGCATTCGAAATATATTTTTCCAGAATCAATAAGAGAGATCTGTGCTAGCTCAGCAATCTTTCTATAAAATATTAAAGGATCTTCATCTTCTACGAAAAGTGCTAAATGTGGCTCGTATTGAAGAACATTTTCTTGCATAAGACTCTTCTCTTTATGAGGAATATATGGTGGATTACTTACAATTACATCATAGCTTTTAATTAAAACATCGTTCAAAATATCAGCTTCTATAAACTGAATGTCTACTTCATGTTCTACAGCATTCATTATAGCTATTTGTAAAGCTTTTGGACTTACGTCCAAAGCTGATATCTCAGCTTCAGGTAATAATTTTGCTAAGGCTATAGGAATACAACCACTGCCAGTCCCGATATCCAATATTTTGGGCGAAAGCCCTTTAAAATCAGTAGATATCAAATGTACAAGCTCTTCAGTTTCAGGTCGTGGGATAAGAACATTTGGGCTTACTGTTAATTCAAAATCATAAAAATATGCTCGACCAAAAATATATTGAAAAGGTTCATCTTCTAGCAATCTATCTATACATTCTTGCATAGAATCTTCATTAGTCCAAGTAAAACCTGTATGCAATCCTTCTGACCAAATGTGTTCTATTTCATTCTTGGAAAAATGATCCTTTAATTCCTGGGTTAACTTTTCTTTTTCTTTATTCATAAATGAAATATTGGACAGCGAAAAAACAAACAATTAATAGGATCATGTAAATAGAATATGGGATTACAGATAAATATCTTTTCAATTGAATTTTATAGGTTCTAGAAACATACATAATAGACAATAACCTATTGATAATGAACGCAATTACAGTAGCTAAAGCAACACCAGTAATTCCCATAATATTTATTAAATAAAGACTTAAACCTAAATTAATTACAAATTCGATTCCTGAAAGCCATACTAGTGCCATATTGTCTTTTTTAGCATACAAAATGGTATGCGGCATAAGGACTCTGCTAGAAATTACAAGTAAGTAAAAATTGAACACTTGGGCAGATAAAATAAAGTCTTCTCCATAAAAGAATTTAAAAGCAACCGGAGAAATAAATAGTAATACAATAGAAATAGGAAACACAAAATGCATAACTCTATTAACTCTGGTCTTTAAAGCTGATAAATCATTAATATTTTTACTCAAAAGTGGGATAAATGAAGCACTTATTGCATTTAGTAATATCATTGACAAAGGTAATTCCCGCGCACCGTATCTATAGAAAAGGAATGAGTTTTCATCAAAGTAAGAAGCTACAATATGACCATCTAAATAATCCATTGTTGAACCCAAAATGAAATGAAAAATTAGCGGTAGAGTGAATAAAAACCATTCTTTTTGCATTCTAAAATCCAAAGTAAACCTTGGCTGTAAATTGTACAAAACCACAAGCAATTTACCTAGCTGAAGAGCAATGTATATCGAAATTATAGCCATCAAACTACTTTCTATTTGCAATGCAATTATCACTGAAATCAATAAAGCTAAATGTATAATTGTGGTGTAATAAAAATATGATTTTGCTTTTTCGGTGAGGATGTAAAACAACTCCGCTGGAATTACTAATATTATAAGACTTGAAAGTATACAAACTGGAACATGAAGTTTTCCAGGAAGGAAATTTATTCCGAAAAACGGAAGTAATTGAAGCCCAATAAATAAAAGG
>CAYOIL010000136.1:0-5925 GCA_964403985.1 uncultured Saprospiraceae bacterium | reverse complement strand
GAATCAAATGCTGCGGTAAAGGCTTATATACAAGTTGCCAAAAAACATGGTTTAATTGAGCTTTCAACATGTCTTTGTTAGACGTATCGATTTTAGATAAAATCGCTGATGAATAAGCAAAGGTAAAAACGAAACTCCCTGTGTAAGCTAAAAATAAGGAATATTCGAGAATCCCAACAGTGTCCTGAGACATGAAGGAATGAACAAATAAAATCCCAATAATGAAATTAACACTAAATCTTAGAATCGAATGAAGCTGATTCGTTCGAATGGGATCATAAACAAATGAGGATAAAAATTTCCGCATGATACAAAGTAGAGAAAAAAAGTTATCTTCGTTATATGAATACTAAGGAATATAATGAGTTAGTTGAGTTGGAACAGGAATTAGTTGACAAATGTATAGAGGCACAAAATCTTGCATACGCGCCATATTCAAAATTTCATGTAGGTTCAAGCTTACTAATGTCTAATGAAAAAATTATTGTAGGAGCAAATCAAGAAAACGCAAGTTATCCTTTGTGTTTATGTTCTGAGAGGGTCGCATTATCCTATGCTGCAATGCATTACCCTACTGAATCTATAAAGAGCATAGCAATTAGTACTTCAGCAAATTTAGCTGCTGATGAGATACCTGCACCTCCTTGTGGGGCTTGTAGACAAGTACTTTTTGAATACAGAAATAGACAGAAAAAGGACTTCAAAATTTTATTAGTAGGTGCAAATAAAAAATGTTGGATATACGAATCAATAAACGATTTACTGCCGCACACCTTTGATGCCAACTTTCTTGATAAATAAAGATCTAGTACAAAATTCAAACTTATTTTGAGTACATTGTACCTTTAAGTTATTCGATATAACGAATCTTAACAAAGAATTTTTTATCAACCACACCAAGAGTTTCAGCTACTTTAGGTGAAACAATTAATTCTACATTATTCTTGTAAATTCTATCTGGAATATTACCAACTACTTTGGCAATGACCATACGATCTAGCATTGGATTATAAATTTCAATATAAGATCCTTTTTTTGCCGTTGCATGAAGTGCAAATAAGTTTACCTTATCTTTTGACTTACTATTCCACTGTGCTCTTATCTTTTTAGATTGAACTGCAGGTTTTGCATCGTAATCACCTTGGTATATTTTATTTCGTGCTTCAAAAGGATCATTACTTAATTCTCTAACTTCTTCAATTTCTGTGATTTCTGAATCTTGAGAATCTGGATTTTTCAAACCTTCAGTTTCCATTTGCCCATTTTCTTCAGAAGTAGTTGTCGTTGTTGTAGTAACTGAAGTAATAGTAGGCTGTTCAATATTGTTAGCTACCTCATTATTAGTAACCATAGTATTATTAACTGAAGGTTGATTTACTTCATTTGACTTATCTACATTGTTGCTTGAGTGACTAAAACTGGTCTTTCAACTACGGATTCAGGATCTTGAAAATGTTGTCTAGTGCTGACAACCTTCTCAAATTTCATTGTTGAATTATCGTTGTTTTTTCTTGCTATTTCTCTCTTCTTCTCAACCGGAATATAGGCTGGTGTAGACTCTCGGCTTGTTACTGGAACATTCCCTGCAAAATCTACCTCTATCCCCTTCTCTGTCCAAGCTAATTTACTTTTATAAATAGGATCATATTCATACCAGCCTACTAGAAGCTTTTGTCCAACACTTAACTCCATGTTAGACAAATTATTGATCTCCATTACATTTTCAATCTTTTGATTAAAATAGACTTTACTAATTCTGAATAAATTATCTTTTGCCTTAACTGTATAAAACACTGGAATATAATGCTTTGAAGGAGACAATCTTCTTTCACTTATCAACATATCTGTATTAATAGGAATATTGACAGTTTGCATTTTTTGGACCTTATTCAATTGAACACCAGGATTAGCTGAAGAAATCAGCTGCATATTGGTATTAAAGAATTTTGACAATCCATAAATCGTCTGATTTTCTTTTAATTGATGTGTATATACTATACCAAATTGTTCAGTAGATTGTAATACTAATTTTTCTGGAATCAAATCCGCATTAGCTTGAACAGCAAAAGAAGTTAAAAGAAATAGACAAAAAAGGCACAATTGAAATAAAAATTTCATAAATAACGGTTTTATAGCTACAAATATATTAATAAAAAATGTAATATGAAAAGCTTTAGTTCTAATAATGAGCAAAAATCTTGCCACTTTAAAAAAAGACGCTTTAGTTTTAATAAACCAAACTTTCTATTACAATTTGAAATTTGTATGATATAGCTTATTCATATAGGATATATGAATTTTAATGCTTTACAATCCAATGATAATTAGCAAGCAAATATTTTTTAATACAATCTTTTTGCTCTTGTTCAGATTTATTTTCCAATTGAACTAATGGTAATATTGCGCCTTTCCAAGAATCAGTTAATTTCCAGTTCCATTCATTACTTTGAGGTAGATTATCATATGAAATTGAATAATTTTCAGGGTAAGCTGACATATAAAAATAAGAATCCTTTACCATTTCATCTTTCATAGCTAGCCCAAATCCAATTCCAAGGTTATCTTTTACTTTAAAATATATACCTGTATCGAAATGGTGTGGCCATATTCTAACTTCACAGTCGAATTGTGCTAAACCTAAAAGTAACTTACAAGTTTGATTAGCTAATTCTCTTGTTTTAGACCAAAGTAAGATTTCTTGATTAGAAAATCTTTGCCAACTTATATCTTTAAAGTCATAATTCGGAATTTCAAAATGTAAGTCATTCATTAGTCCATTTGATTTGAAGCCCAAAGAATCAAAACTTGAAAGTATAGATTCTTCAATTTCTTTAGATTTCATACCTTCAACAGAATAAGAATATAAGACTTCTTTTTTAGAGTTCAATAGTGCAAAAGTAAATGAGGTTAGTTCCAAAGTGAAGATATAATCTGCTGTATTAAGCTTAAACCATCTTCCATATATCCTATTTTCTATTGGTTCATAGGATAAATTCGTATGACTATCATCATTCACTTCAGGAACTAATGTTCTATTAATTTTTGCTATAATTTGACATAATTGGTGAATCCTTTTATCAATCGTATTATATGATTTCATGTGAACTAAAATTTAAATTATAATTGAATAATTTCCAGCATAGGAAATCCCCGTAAGACGGTGCATATCATAATCAAAGGTTGAAAGATCATTCAAGTTAAATTTCTGGATATTATCATAACCACATGCTCTAGCAATAACTTTTATAAGATCATTGCTTGCAGTGAAGAAATTATTTAGTTGATTTGCTGAGGCATCTATAATTAATCGTTGTCTTAAATGGTCTTTTTGAGTGGCTATACCTACAGGACAATTATTGGAATTACATGCTCTCATTCCTAAGCATCCTATGGCTTGCAAGGCTGAATTAGATACTGCAATAGCATCTGCTCCTAACATCATTGCTTTAGCAAAGTCTTCTGCCACCCTTAATCCTCCTGTAATTATCAAAGTTACATCAGATGCATTTGCTTTATCAAGATATTTCCTTGCTCTAGCAAGAGCTGGAATAGTAGGAACATTTATATTATTCCTCAATATAGTTGGAGCTGAGCCAGTTCCACCTCCTCTACCATCTAAGATTATGTAATCTACACCCACTTGTAACGCAAAATTTAAATCGTCTTCTATATGGCTTGCAGCTATTTTAAATCCAATGGGAATACCACCGGTTTCTTTTCTAACTTTATTAGCAAAATTTTTAAAATCTTCTATTGATTTTAAATTTGGAAAAGCTGCAGGTGAAATAGCAGATTCTCCTTCTTTCAATCCTCTAACATTTGCAATTTCCTTAGTTACTTTATTTCCTGGCAAATGTCCGCCCGTTCCTGTTTTTGCTCCTTGGCCTCCTTTAAAATGAAAAGCTTGTGCTTTCTTTACTTTATCCCAAGAAAAGCCAAATCTTCCAGATGCTAATTCATAAAAATATCTTGAATTATTTTCTTGTTCTTCTGGCAACATTCCTCCTTCACCACTACAAATTCCTGTTCCTGCTAATTCTGCTCCTCGTGATAGTGCAATTTTAGCTTCTTTAGATAGTGAACCAAAACTCATATCCGAGACAAATATTGGAATATTTAATTCCAAAGGTTTTTTCGCATTCTTCCCTATAATTACCTTTGTTTCAACTTTTTCTTCATCAAGTAACGGACGAGTTGCTAATTGAGCAGGTAAAAATTGGATATTTTCCCATTTAGGTAAAGTATTTCTATCAACTCCCATAGAAGCTGAAGGTCCATGTTTACCCCATTTTTTTAAGCCGTTTTTGGCTAATTCTTTAATATAACTTGTGTAAGGCTCTGTATCTTCAGGATGTGTGTCAGCATATTGACCTAAATAATCATCTCTATTGAAAGGTTGAGGATGAACCTTCAAATATTCATTTATTTCATCTTCATCAATGTAGATATATCCGTTTTTTATCACAGAATAAAACTTATGCAATGCTTCTTCATTATTATATTCGCTAACACCAGTATCTATCCTATAATCCCAATCATGAACCCCACAAATAATATTTTCTCCATCTATATAACCATCTTTCATTAACGCTCCTCTATGAAGACATCTTCCATATAGTACAGACACTTTCTCACCATATCTGATTATTACAAGATCTAAACCATTTATTTGTTTACCTGTAGGTTTCTTTTCTTCTAATTCTTCAAAACTTAACAACTTAATTTCATTCATACAGTTTCTATTTAATTAGTTTTTCATATTGTTTGTAAATTAATTCAACTAAAAAGCAAAATATTACGATTCCCAGAGCAATTATAACATTTAATTTGTCAGAGCTATATTGCTTAATCAATAAGGTTAATAATGCACCAAAACATAATATAAACCCCAGCAATGGAATTATTTTATTCCCGTTTAGCTCTTTTGATAATTTAAAACCTACAACATTTACTGCAGCAAAAATTATTAAAAACCCAACACTTCCAGCTGTGGAAATACTTTCAAGGTCCAATGTATTTACTAAAAATAACGTACCTGTAGTTGTAATTAATAAACCAATTGGTTGATTCCATAATTTACATGTTAATTGATGCGGCAATTCATCGTCCTCTGATAATTTATAACTGACTCGACTGCCTCCATAAAGAGATGCATTTATTGCTGAAAATGTGGATATTAAAGCTGCAATAGTGATTATAGTAAAACCTATGCTACCTAACATAGGTTTAGCAGCTTCAGCTAAAACGTAATCTTTTGCTTCAGCTATTTTAGCAAATTCGAGTGTACCTACAGTAATAATTGAAATTATTACATACAATAGAATTACAAAAATTACTGAAAAGTAAAAAGCTCTAGGAATATTTTCCTTCGGATTATCAATATCTGGAGATGTATTTGCTATAAGTTCAAAACCTTCGTATGCAACAAATATCATCATTCCTGCAACTACTATATTTAAAGGAGACTCCCATTGTCCAGGACTTAATTGATCTAGATTTTCGTTTCCAAATAAACCAAAAACTCCAATCCCAACAAATGCTAACAATATGATCAATTTAATGATTACAGCGATGGATTCTATCTTACTTACAAGCTTAACACTTAAGTAATTTATTATTGTTGCAAAAATAATTATCAGACTACTAAATATATGCGAATCAATAGACAAACTTTCTGTGATCCTAAATAGATTCGGGGCATATGACCCAAATGCTGATGCATATAAAGCAAGCATAATAATATAACTTATCCACAATAAATTATTTATCCCACCACTAAAAACATTGATTCCATATCCAGTGTTAATAAATCTTACAGTTCCTCCTTTATCAGGAAAAGTTATTGATAAATTTGAATAGGAATATGCCGTCAATAATGCTATTATACCTGCAATAAGAAAAGATAAAGGTGTTCCCCCCTTAGCT
>CAYOIL010000135.1:0-10735 GCA_964403985.1 uncultured Saprospiraceae bacterium | reverse complement strand
AAAAATTTCTTTTGGGCTCGAGCCCAAAAGAAAAAAGGGAAATAAGCCGGATTCTGTACTTTTAAAAATAAAAGCGTTCATCATTTATCTATTCTGCCTACCCCTTATGGCTAGGTAAAACCTTATCAGACGAGCAGCCTTCAAACCATAATATACGTGACATTTCAACCTACAAGGTTTATCCACCATGACAATTACTTGCCATCGTCGTGAGCTCTTACCTCACATTTTCACCCTTACCTTTTGCAAGGCGGTAATTTTCTGCGACACTCTCTATCTTCAATAATATGAATTCCATTTATTAAATGGTGCAGTGCTCTACGTTGTCCGGACTTTCCTCACTTTCTAAAAAGAAAGCGCGATGAACTATCCCTAGGAACAAAGGTAGGCTAATTTATTATAGATTTTGTCTTAAATAGGAAGGGAAACTAGTCTAAAACTACACGTTCATGAGTAACGAAATTATCGTTTACATGCATCAATGGAATCTCCAAGAAAAAACTAGTACCTACGTTTTCTTCAGAAGTGAAGTTGAGTTTTCCATTAAAGCCCTCAATCATATTCGCACATATAGCAAGCCCCAAACCAGTTCCTGAGCTCTTAGTTGTAAAATTGGGAAGGAAAACTTTGTCCTTTCGATCATCAGAAATACCAATTCCATTGTCCGAAATTTTAACAATAGCTTGCTTATCTTTTTTATAAAGTTTGATCTCTATATTTCCTTGCCTTTCGGTTGGAATTGATTGAATGGCATTCTTTACTAAGTTATTCAAAATACGAATTAATGCATTTCTATCAGCAAATACATATAATTCATCAATAGGCTCATACATTTTTATGTCCATATCGTTCCTTTTTCGAAAAAGATCATAGACTGCTGAAAGAACATCATTCAAGATTACCTTTTCATTGCTAGATTGCGGCATCTTGCCGAAATTACTAAATGCCCCAGCTATATTACTAAGATTATCGATCTGTTCAATTAATGTCCTACTAACATTGGCAACTAATTCGTCGGTACGTTCAGGATTATGTTGTATTGCTCTTTGTAGATACTGAATAGAAAGCTTCATAGGTGTAAGAGGATTTTTTATCTCATGAGCTACTTGTTTAGCCATTTCTCTCCACGCCATATCTCTTTCAGTATGCGCAATAACTTTCGCACTATCATCTAGTTTCACAACCATATCATTGTAATTGTGCACTAAGTCTCCTATTTCATCCGTAGATTCCCACTGGATAGGTTCATTTTTACCACCCAGTTTTAGTTCTTTAATTTTCTTTCCTAGTTGTTTTATAGGACGTGTAATATTATGTGAAACCATTAATGCAAGTGCACCTGAAAACAAGAAAAGTATAACATAAATATTAAGTAAGGTACCCACAAAATCGGCTACTTTACTATGTGATTTTATTACCGGAATTTGAAGGTTTTCTACAATGAGTGGCTTATTGTTATTTATATCTTCAATAGGAAAATAAGCAAACTGGTAGGCTAAGCCCATAAACTTAGAATCTTCCGCTAAGCTAATATGATCTATGTTGTCAGAAAAAGTATTTGATTTATTCTGATCAAGAACAGTTGAATAGATTCCTTTTTCAAAAACTTTGGGTACGGAAGATGAAATTAATTGTCTATCCTTCGAGTATATGTTTATTTCCGATTGATGCTTGGCAGCAAGAATATCAATTTCACTTTTTAATTCTCCTATCGACTTTTTATCAATAAAGGCTTCGAGATCCATTTTTAATGCATAAGCCTTTTCACGAGAAATATCGTTATCATATTCACTTGAAAGATTTTGGAAATACAGAATGGTTACAACACCAATAATCAAAAATGAAAATAAGATCAAACTAATAATAGAAAGCTGTAGTTTATGCTTTAAAGAATTCCACTTTCCTGCTTTAAAAGTCATATAATTAGGAAATGCAGGATATATTTTATTACTAAAAGTAAATAATGCTATTAGTAATGACAGATAAATAAAGATGAAACTAAATAAGCTAATTGGCTTAATGATTTTTGCTGACTTACGTGATAATTTCATTACTGATCTATCGTCAAGTCGCATGTATAAGTCGCTGTAACCTTCTCGAGTTATCTTCATTGAAGTATTTGGCTTCAGATCAATAAGATTATCAGTAGAAGAAAGTATATATCGATTCGATGTCGTATTTAATTTTCCATCCTTAAAATACGCAAAATCATACTTCCCGAGACTTTCATAATTATTCAAGTGAGAACCCTGAGGATATTGTTCTAAAAAGATACTATACCTTGTTGAATCTTCATGAAGTTGGACTTCCCATGTTGTAAGGTAAGCGTTTTTAATAGGGTTGAAATATAGATTCTCAGATAAGGTATCACTTCTAGAAATAAATCGATCATAGTATGACAAAGAAGTGTATGATTCGTAAATCATAGGCTCTCCTTTTTCATCAAATGCATTTAAGATATAATCATATTTCTTTTCACCAAGTGGGTCTAGGATATGATTATTTACCTCATTAAATTCCGATCGATGTATTTTAAATGGTTTCGGAACAGATAGAAATTGCGATAAAAAGCCTTCTTCCTTTAGTTCTTCTTGTAAGCTTGTAAAATCTGATATAGAATTATCATCCTTTACATGGTATAACTGTTTCGCAATTTTCTCTCTATTATTAACATCGTACTCTAAGTAACCATCGAAAAGAACAATAGACATTCCTCCGCTAATTACTGCGATCCACGCGATTAACCAAGTGAGGTTTTTCTCTTTTGGATTAATAAACAAATCAACTGCTAATGTATATAGGGTCAAGCCCAAAAACGACCAAAGAATTGAAATTTCAAATGGCTGTAAAATCAATAATGGTAAAACTGTCAGAGACGATAGACTAAAATAAGCTAACCGCTTATTTACAGTTAAATTCTGCTTTTTTATTATTTTATTTATGAAAACGCTGAATGAAAAATTCAACAGAGCAAGTCCTATTATAAACCCTAAATACAAATAACTATTTAACGGAAAATCTAACAGATTTTCAAAATCAATAGTAAATTGACTATCTGCAATAAAGTGTCTACTCAACAAACACAGAAGTGTTGTAGATAGAGTTATAGAAATATAACATAAAAGCGCATGTGGCTTGAATGTACGGTTTTGGATAGACATATGGTAGTTTTTTAGCAAACTACTTTTGGGATAAAATGTCGATTACATCACAAAGATAGGATATTATATATTATAAATATATTTAATATGATGTAAATTTTAAGAATAGAACAATATTTCTTTTATTGCGTTGTATATTGCGTAACAAATCATAATTTAATGACCTGGTTATTGTATATTTTAATTGTAATAGGAGCCTATGTTGGGATGGAATTTATGGCATGGTTTACTCATAAATATGTGATGCATGGTTTTCTCTGGAAATGGCATCAAGATCATCACGAACCGCATGACAAGTTTTTTGAAAAAAATGATCGTTTCTTTTTAGTTTATGCAATACCATCAGCATTATGTTATATGATTGGTTCCCTTATTCCAGGATATCTTCCGCTTTTATTTATGGGAATAGGAATTTCGCTTTATGGACTTACTTACTTTTTAATTCATGATGTGTACATCCACAGAAGATTTAAATGGTTTAAGCAACTAGAAGGAAAATATAGTAAAGCAATTCTAAGAGCACATGGTGCTCATCACTCGATAACAACAAAGCATGGAGCAGAATCATTTGGTTTATTAGCCGTTAATCCAAAGTACTTCAAAAAGAGAAGACAAAGGAAAAATGAGCCAATTAGCAATGAGGCAATGAAAAACTAGCAATTGACACAATATGCAATTAGTCGGTTAAGTATCTAAAATTTACTTGAACTGAATATTAAAAAACAAAAACTTAGCTATCTGCCAAGGCCATATCTTTGTTTTGCTGTTTGAATCTGTTGACTTTCAGACGTAGTTTCAGGGTATAAAAAGTAACTAGGTGCTACAATTTCTTTTACTGATAAAGGAGTAATTTCAAAAACAGTTTTAAAAGGGAATAGACCTTTCGTCATTTCTTCAAGTATAGCGTTATAGACCTTAAATTCGGGATAATCAGGCAAAATTACTTTTGCTTCTCCTTTTATTTTCCATCCTTTTTGGACGAATACATCAATAAAAGATACACACACTTTATCATTAAATAAAATGTTTTTTAATGATTGCGGAGAGGCAATATTTGCTATGATAATTTTATCCTTATAAAAAGTAAACACTTCTTTCGGAGACACATTGGGAAAATCAGCGCCACTCGTTGCTAACCAGCAAAGAACAGAATCTCGCATTCTTTCTTTTATCGCTTCTGTCAGCATATGAGATAAATTTATAAGTGTCTTTCGGCATGATAAGAAGATCGAACTAAAGGCCCACTTTCTACAAAGTCAAAGCCTATTTTCTCTCCTTCAATTCTATACTCCTCAAACACATCAGGATGAACAAATTCTTCAACATTTAAATGATTCTTAGTAGGCTGTAGATACTGACCAATAGTAACAACATCCACTCCATTTTCTTTTAAATCATATAAGGTTTCCATTACTTGATCCTTCGTCTCTCCTAAACCTACCATGAATCCAGTTTTTGTCCTTTTCCCAAAATCCTTAATTCTTTTCAACTCCTCTAAACTTCTATCATATTTTGCTTGAGGTCTTACTTTTCTATAAAGATCTCTTACAGTCTCTATATTATGACTTACAACTTCCTGCCCACCACTTATCATTCGCTCCAATGCTTCCCAGTTTGCTCTAACATCTGGAATTAATGTTTCTATTGTCGTTGATGGAGATTCTCTTTTAATTCCTACAACAGTTTGATACCAAATTTCTGCTCCCCTATCCTTTAATTCATCTCTATTTACCGAAGTAATAACAGCATGCTTTACTTCCATTAATCTGATCGCTTCAGCAACTCTTCTTGGCTCATCTTCATCATATTCAGGTGGCCTTCCTGTCTTAACTGCACAAAAAGAACATGATCGAGTACACACATCTCCCAGTATCATGAAGGTTGCAGTCCCTGCACCCCAACATTCTCCCATATTGGGACAATTCCCTGACTGGCATATAGTGTGTAAGTTATACTTATCAACTAGGTTCCTTACTCGCTTATAATCTGGTCCAGTAGGTAATTTCACACGTAACCAATCCGGCTTTTTAGTCCTTGGTTCTTTCTTCGAAACTACAGGTAAATCAATCAATTTATAATATTTATTTAGTTAAACCATACATTGTTCTCATTCAGAAAATGAACAATGTATACGTATATTGACAAAATTATAACAAAAAAACTACTCTCTTGTTCCCAATTGAACAGTAGCATAAATATTTATGAAAATAGGTAAATTTGAATGTTGTTCATTTTCAACAATCAAAGGCATTTTCACCCCAAAATAATCAACCATCAAGCCTATTTCAACTGCACGCACATATTGATCATAAGCTCCAAGAGCAAAATGTGCTCCTGCTTTTGCTTGTATTCCAGGACGAATCGTAGATTCTAAAAGTGTACTTAAATCAGTAGACCGCCCAAATAATCTCGGGTAATCTAAAAACAACTCAGGATCATCATCATAAGTAACTTCCACAGGAACCTTAATTCCCGTCTCATTCAAATCCACTAAGTAAATATTCTTTACCGGTCTTAATACTCCTATGACTGGCCCTACTTCATAACTCCACCCTACAGCAACTCCTCTTCGCTTTGCTTTTTCCGATTTATATCGTTTATTCCCTACACCTCCACGAATCAAATACAAATAGTTTTGCTTACCGAATTTAAAACTTTTACTTGTCCCCAATCCATCCCAATTCGCATTCTTATTCTGCCGATCTTCCAATTGATGGGTAATATATCCAAGACCAAGATGATAATAAAAGGTTTTATAATAGGTTTTTAACTTCCCAAAATTCGCGGCAACAGCAAAACCATTGGTGTGTAAAGTTAAATCATATGAACGTTCAGTATTATATACAATCCCCTTATATTCATACTCTAAACCTTTTGGTTGTATTGTTTTTTGAGCTTGCACTCCACAGCCAAAGATCATCAGAAATGCTATAATATGTAATTTTTCTACTATCTTCATTTTTTCAAATATACGAACTCGTTTTGTAGGTTAACAATAAAACGAGACATTTGATTCTCAATTACATAGTTAATGAAATCTTTTTCACCACAACTTATCATACTTGTCGTCCTCGGGTACTTTATTTTTCTATCAATAATTTCTTGGTTAACATCTAGAAATGCTAATAATAAGACCTTTTTTAGTGCGAATAAAAAGTCACCTTGGATATTAGTAGCTATTGGAATGATAGGTGCCTCATTAAGTGGAGTGACATTTATCTCTATCCCAGGTTTAGTAGGAGGAAATGGAGCTAATCAAGCTTTTTCATACATGCAAATGGTTCTGGGATATCTTGTAGGATATGCTTTGATTGCCTTTGTTCTTATGCCCATTTATTATCGTTGGAAAGTGGTATCTATTTATACCTATTTAGGTGAAAAACTAGGCTTTTTCTCGCATAAGACAGCCGCCTTTTTCTTTCTAATTTCTCGAATTGCTGGGGCATCCATGCGATTATACTTAGTTGCCATTGTCTTCCAAAAATTTGTCATGGATAGTTTCGGTGTGCCCTTCTATCTTACTGTTGCATTGACAATTTTATTAATCTGGGTATATACGTTTCGAGGTGGAATTAAAACAATTGTATGGACTGATTCAATCCAAACAATTACTATGTTACTCGCCGTAGGTTTAACAATTCTTTCGATTCTGAATTCTTTGGATTTATCAATGATGGAAATGTGGACAGAAATAACTAACAAAGGCTACAATAAAACATTCTTTTTCGATACAGGCTGGAATGACAGCAATAACTTTTTCAAACAATTTATAGGAGGTGCCGTAATTGCCTTGGCAATGACGGGAATGGATCAAGATATGATGCAAAAGAATTTAACTTGTCGTTCTATAAGGGATGCTCAGAAAAACATAGGCGTATTTTCTATTATCCTTGTTTTTGCCAATCTACTATTTTTGACATTGGGCGCGATGTTGTATATATATGCTAACAAACAAGGAATTGACATTCCCGGAAAAACGGATCAGCTCTACCCTATTTTAGCTTTGGAATATCTTCCTACATCAATAGGACTATTATTCGTGGTAGGATTAATTGCGGCTGCATATTCGAGTGCAGACTCTGCATTGACATCATTAACGACCTCATTTTGTGTAGACTTTTTAGGTTTTGAGTCAAGCTCAAAAAACGAGGCATCGAAAAAAATGACACGAATTGGGGTACACTTGGGTTTTAGTTTCGTCTTACTTTTAGTGATTGTAATTGTAGATAACTTACCTAGTGACGCTATAATAAATCATTTATTCAGAGCTGCTGGATACACCTATGGACCTATTATGGGATTATTTTTGTTTGCAATATTGACGAAGAGGAAATGGATCATGCAATTTCAAGATACTAGGTTAAACGATTTTATAGTTCCTTTGATCGCATTGTTTGCAATAAGCATAACTGTAGTATTGGATTTGAATAGTAAAACATTGTTTAATGGTTTCACATTTGGGAATATAATTTTAGCGCTAAATGCTTGTATAATGCTACTTGGGCTTTATTTAGTATCGAAAAAAAGAGTTGATTAATGAAAAAAATAACAGAAGAATCATCATTGTATAATGACTTAGAACAAATGGATACTTTGGACATATTGTATGGGATCAACAGCGAGGATAAAAAGGTTGCTATGGCGGTAGAAAGGATAATCCCAGAAATCAGTCGATTTGTTGATGAATTAGTTTCTAAGATGGAAGAAGGTGGACGCTTATTTTATATAGGAGCGGGTACATCGGGCAGACTTGGGATTTTGGATGCAAGTGAATGTCCACCGACTTATGGAGTATCGGATGACATGGTCATAGGCTTGATAGCGGGAGGGGATTCGGCAATTCGGAAAGCGGTGGAACATGCAGAAGATGATACGGAACAAGCGTGGCAAGATCTTTTGAAATTTGATATAAATGAAAATGATACTGTAGTAGGGATTGCAGCAAGTGGAACTACACCATATGTGGTGGGAGGTTTGGCTGACGCCCAAAATAACAACATTACTACAGCAGGATTAGGATGTAATCCGGGTGCCCCGATCTTCGATCACAGCGATTATATTTTGTTAGCGGAAGTGGGACCAGAATTTATTACAGGATCTACTCGAATGAAAAGTGGAACAGCCCAAAAGATGATTCTAAATATGATTACAACATCGACCATGATTAGACTCGGTAAAGTGAAAGGAAATAAAATGGTCGACATGCAACTAAGCAATGCGAAGTTAGTGCAGCGTGGCATTCGTATGATTGTAGAAGAAACAGGATTAAATTATCATGAAGCACAAGCTTACTTGACACAATACGGAAATGTGCGAGCGGCGCTAGATAGAATCAATGAGTTGTTAGATATTCGCAAAGAAGAAGGGTACGAGTAATTAAACCCGACTTATGGATTAGACAATCTATTGCGGTTCGAAACTACGTCAAAATCAACGCTTTACTAGAGTACTCTAATTAGGTTTAAATGAATCAATTTAATAAACTGTCCTATTTTTGGGGAAGGCTACAATGTTGTTAGAGAATTTCTAGGCCAATTAAAATAGTATCAAAAACACCTTTTCTATGGACCACTAATTTTTTATCAGGATATAATTTCCTTGTCCGTAATTTCACTTTTAAAAGTAAATTAGTGAATTATTCTCTCATAGATTAAATAACAATAATTTTCAAAATATGCTAAAGAATATCTGCCCGTATAGTTTTCACTACAAGAAACTTTTTTATTAGTTTTTTCGTCATAAATACCAGAATACAAGGATTCTACATGAATAATTGTTTCCCACCAAACTGTTTCAGACACATCAAACATAAACTGATTAGGATACATATTTCGATATATATGAATTTGGTAGCTAAAGCAATTATCTACTGCTGGTATAGAGTTTTTTATTTCACTAAATTCATCCTTAGTCATCTTTTGTTTAAATAAAACGAGCATCATTCGTTTATCTAGATAATATTTATAAGTATCAATTTCATAGTTCTTCTTTACAGAGAATAATATTCTCTACTATCTGTAAAGAATTATTTTTACAACTAATAAAAGTTATGAAAAATAGCATAAATCCAAAACAAGTTAATTTATTAATAAAAGTCATATTTAAAATTATATGAACACATGATAAATAAAAACTTGATATATTTTTATCTTTAAGGTATATTAAGTTTTACTTATCGTCTTAATCTCTCAATGGGATCTTTAACATGATAATTAGTGCAAGACATAGTGTCAAATCTATTGATTATTCATCAGTAAAATAATCTATATCTTTAAAAAACTGTTCAAGAAAAATAGACGAAGGGTCGTCAACTGTAATTGAATATTTATGATTTTCGTCGGAGATATATGTATTAAATGTAATAATCATTCTTATAGGCTCTGTCGAATTACCTAAATACATTTCATTTAATGATTTAATATGCCAGTAGTTTCGAAAATAATCAAACCTTTCACTTTTACTAATTGGCTTAAGAGGTGCTATTTCAATGTTAATTTCCGAGTTTTCTTGAATATAAATTTTATACATTTTATCATTTTCAAAATCCAAATAAGAGTAAGTAGAACTGTCATTTATAATGTAAGTTGGATTTAGCATCAAAAAATCAGTGAATGATCTATTTGAGTTAAAAAAACTATCATCTACTTTCATTAAAATTCCTCTGTAAAATTCCAATGTATCATACAAAGCGATCTCTCTTCGCATCGAATTAATTCTACCTAATGAATCTTTATCTAATAAATACTTTTCTGAAATAGATAAAAAAGCATCCGAATTAAATTTTTCAATATTTTTCAAATAAAGATCAATTGTATTAGATTTCTTTTTATTGTAAGTCGTTTTATTTTCTTTACAAGAAAGAAACAAAAAAATACAAACAAAATATAAAATTATTTTTTTCATCTATATCTATTTAAAAACGCATCATAAATTATTTCAAGACTAAAATAGATTTAAAATATAAAAATTAGCGAATCTATCTCAGAACTTCTAACTACATAACATTGCGCTAGCTGCATGAAGGACTTTGTCGTCAAGCCTTAGCGTGATGATGAGCGAGTAGCGAAATCCGTAATGGAGCGCTCGAGCGCCCAAAATACGAAGATTAAATCTAGTTTATTTTGGTATCTCATACAATGTCATATCCAGATTGAAATACTTATCGTAATAAGGAATTATATCTCTGTTATCTAGTTTGATCTGCTTTAATAAATCGATCAAACGAATGTTATTATTTTATGAATCAGAGATAATAGTGGCTTAAATATTCAAATTCATCATAATCAACCAAATCTTTTGTCAATTAATATTTGGTAGGGATATAAGATTCTTGTCCATAATTTCACTTTTAAAATGAATTATTGAATTATTCTCTCATAAATCAAATAACAATAATTTTCAAAATATGCTAAAGAATATCTGCCTGTATAATTTTCACTACAAGAAACTTTTTTATTAGTTTTTTCATCATAAATACCAGAATACAAGGATTCTACATGAATAATTGTTTCCCACCAATCTGTTTCAGACACATCAAACATAAACTGATTAGGATACATATTTCGATATATATG
>CAYOIL010000134.1:0-10809 GCA_964403985.1 uncultured Saprospiraceae bacterium | reverse complement strand
GTTTTTGGGATGGGATCCCGATCCATAAAGTTGGGTCGGGTCCTTTTTTTTATATTACCTCATTCATGAATTTATTGAGGGAACTTCGAACTATTGAATTAAAATGACAAAGCAAGTTGATGATATAGAAGAGCACTTCAGTGAAAATAATCAGTGGAAAGATGAACGTAGATTTGCCAGAAATTTATTTTTGCAGTTGAAATTAAAAGAAGAGTGGAAATGGAGTTCACCTTGTTATACCTATAAAGGAGCTAATATTGTTTTAATTGGAGGATATAAATCATTTTTTGCAATCAGTTTTTTAAAGGGTGTATTATTAAATGATCCTACTAATTCTTTAGTTTTTGCAGGTGAAAATTCAAAAATTGCTAAACTTATAAAAGTTAAATCGATTCAAGAACTGAAGTTGAAAAAGGAAATAATTGAAAATTTAATAAAAGAGGCAATTTTAGTTGAAGAAAAGAATCTTAAAGTAGTTCCGAAACAAAATGAAAAGCTCAATTTTCCTTTAGAATTAGTAGAAAAATTAAATTCAGATGAAGAATTTAATAGGGCATTTATTAAATTAACAAAAGGCAGGCAACGAGGATATGCTATCTTTATAAAAGGTGCAAAACAATCAAGTACACGTGTTAAACGAATAGAAAAGTACTATAATAGAATTCTTGATGGCAAAGGTATTCATGATTGTGTATGTTGTAAATCCAAGAGAATGCCAACTTGTGATGGCTCTCATAAGAATTTATAAATTTTCACATTGTATTTTATTTTACCATTACTGAGGTTGCTCCAGAAACAATTTTATTGGGTGGACCCAAAGCTTCTACAATCGTATCACCTAGTCTAGCAAGTGGCATATTATTTACAAGTACCGTAGGACTTCCATTTGTTACTACTCCTGGACCATGTGGTGGAACGGGTAATGGAACTGGACAAATACTTATATCAGACATTCCACCTAAACCAGAAATCATTGCTCCCATACTAGCTGCCGCTGCTGCTATCCCAGCTTGTTCAGCTGCAATTGCGGCTGGTGCTCCTGGAGTTCCGGATGCAGCTATTCTCGCAGCTTTTAAAGATTGAAGCGTAATTTTACTTGTTTGTTTAGCTGCACTTAATCCTGGGGCTGCAGCAATAGGAATTGCTCTCCATGCAGGTCTATTACCAATTAGAACATTCAATGATCCTGTTCCACCTCCTAAAGGAGCTCCATGTGCTGTCGAATCTCCTAATCTTGCTGCTGGTTTTGGCATGATATTTTTTTTACTAAGTTAATAGAATTATATAAAATTGTCAAGACATTTCTCTATTTCTATCTAATTCTTTTTTATGTTAAAAAGGAGTTTCAATACTTTGTATTAATGCTTGTAAGCTGATTATTATTAATAGAGTTTCTTATGTCCTTAACTATCAATAATTGCGTCAGCGATGAGAAAGTGTTTATCCCGCTTAGAATAACTGGTATTTCATTTTATAAGATATTAAACCCGAATTTTAATTATTCATTCTCTTTCATTCCAATGCTACATAAATTAGGAGGGTTCACTTTAGTTTTTAGATTTCACTTATTGAGGTATTCTTGTTCTTTAAATATTATATGAACCTAATGCACCTTATACTTTAAAGGTGTATATCGGGTTATAGAAAATATTTTATTTTACATCAAGTGAAATGTAAGGGACGAGCGAATAGCGAGCACTGAATCGTAGCGCCCGGACGCCCAAATTATTATTTATACAATATTATATTGTTTTACCTTCTTTACGGAATTCTTTTCTGATACCTTGAATAATATGCTTTTTACTAACAGTTTTTGAAGCTTGTTCAGCAGCCCTTAAACTTACGTAACCCAGTATGTTTATGATTGTACCACCTGTCAATTCATAATTTTTAGCAATATCTTTTAAATCAACATCTTCATTAAATTCAAAATGTCTAAAGCTATTCTGCCAAAGTTTATGTCGTAAACTATGACTAGGCTGCGGGAAATATACCATACTTTGGAATCTTCTTGCAAATGCCTCATCCATGTTAGATTTTAGATTTGTCGCTAGAATTAGTAAACCAGGAAAATCTTCCATTCTTTGTAGTAAATATGCTATTTCTTGATTCGCATATCTATCTTTTGCATCTTGAGTGTTCGTTCTTTTTCCAAATATCGCATCTGCTTCATCAAAGAATAATATCCATTCTTTATTTTCTGCTTGATCAAATATATTGGCTAAGTTTTTCTCGGTTTCACCAATATATTTCGAAACAATTTTAGATAAATCCACACGATAGACTTCTCTTCCACTAGACTTTCCTAAAAGACTAACGGTTAAAGTTTTACCTGTTCCTGGAGGACCATAAAATAATGCTCTATATCCTGGTTTTAGGAATTTTTGAAGTCCCCATTCATCCATAATCTTATGTCGGAACTCTAACCACTTTAGTATTTCTTCTACTTCTTCTAAAACAAATGGCTCTACTACTAGGTCTGACCATTCTAATTTTGTACTGATTTTCTCAGCCGGAAATTCTGAATTAAATGGAGGAATAAATTCTTCTCCCGATGTACAATAACTAAGATAATCTTTAGAAATAGTCAAGATTCCAGATAGTAAGGGTTCAGACGATTTTGTTCTTTCAAGACTTATTATATTCTGAGTTTTCAAAAAATGATCCTCATCAAAAATAGTCATGACTTCTAATCGTTTACTGATGTCAGTACCTGCAATTATAAATGCACTTGTTTCACCTGTAGGAATAAATCCACTATGTTGATTACCTTTTACTCCACCAAATTCAGTAAATCCCCTTCCATATGTTTCATTTTTAGTGAAAAACATATCAAGAATTTGAGGGGAAAGATGTGGAGCTAATGAGATTAACAACACAATTCTTTCATCATTGGTAAAATTGAATCTTTTTAATATTTGAGCATAGACAGATTTATCTTTACTTAAATTCGGTGCAGGAATTTCGTTTATAGATTTTATTGCTGTATCTGCACCAAAATAGGAGGAAAATCTAAAGTTCATGATTTTATGTAACCATAAAAATTCCTTTGCTAATGTATTAGCATTTAATGCGGTTTTGGATAGTTGGTTTTTTGTCATTAATTGCCCGATTTCAAGTCGGTCATATCAATAAGGTCATAAGAAGATACATCAAATAATGCTTTATCTGGGTTCCCATCTTCTACAGACTTAACGAAAAAATCCATTGTATCTCCATTTTCGAAACTCACATGCATTTCTAAAGGAAATCCATACATTGTCCCAATGTCCAAACTTTGGAATTCCATCAATGAAGAAAATAGATCATAATCAAGATCAACTTCTGCACTTATCCACATTGTTCCTTCATAATCATTTCCTTCTACAATATATTTTCTAGCTATATAACCGTCTATTTCTTTTATATCACTTGTTCTTTCTAATTCTGTATTTGACTTCGAAATTTCAACTTTATCATAAGTGTGAAATTCTTTTAATGCTTTATCATCGTAAAGCTCAGTATTTATTCTAGTTGCGGCTTCTTCTTGCTTATTGTAAACTATCAAGTTATGAGGTTTTTTTACTAACATAGGACGAACAGCTAAGTCATATTCATTACTTACTACCTTAATTAGATTGTCCTCAATTGTACCTGTACCTTGTATATTGATTGTTAGATTTCCACTGAAGTTAAATGGCAGAACTTCTTTTATTATTTTGGTTTCACCATTTGTATCATATTTTTCGCCGTCATTTTTGTTTTTCTTTTTGTTTCTTCCTCTAACCTTATCTTCTGCATTATCTAAAACGTCATCAACCTTCCTTTCAACAGCTCTTTCAGCTCTATTGTTAAGACTTCTTTCTGTATCTTTTACAATTTGTTTTAAGTCAATTTGTGCAGATGCTTCCGTGATAAGAAAGCTGAATAACAGCAGCGCAATGATTGTTTTAAAGTTCATCTTTTATTATTTAGGTTAACATATTCAAATATATAACGAATGAAATGGTTTTAAGATACAAATTTATCATTAATATAAACAAAATTTTAGTTCCATTCAACTTTAATGATATATGGTATCCAAGAAAGACGGATCATCGAGAAACCCCAAGGTAATTTATTTAACAATAAATCGTATGCTTTATTCTCTACCCTCAATACCCATTGTTTTCCTCTAAAAAATAACACTCCATCTCTTATTATAAATGAGCCTCTTAAGTTTTCTGTACTCGAGTTATTGAATGATGGCCACTGCTTAATTACATTCAATAATAATCCATCAGCGATATCTTTCTCCTTTTCGGTAAGTGTAATTTCTTGAGGAAGAGACTCTTCTAACGGAAGTCCAGTAAAAATCTTATTAAGAGCGAGGTATGGTTCTTCAATAGCCGTTGATTTTACTGCTAAATATTGTAAGAGCAAAGTAGCTCGTTCTCTCATTTCTACATTCTTGAACTCACCCTTTGGATCTAGGTATCCACTTACTGAAAATAAGGTCTTAAAAAATGGCCATAAAAGGCATAGTCCAGCGTTTTTTATAGGAATTCCTTCTTCCAATTTCTTTTTAGTATCTCTTAGTTCTAGACCTAAATATGTAGGTACTTCATCGACATATTTTACAAATTCATCTCGCTCTTCTTGGGTTAATATTTCAGAACGGGATTCATACATTTGTATGAGCTTTTTTTTATGCACATCATATGTCCAACCTTTTAAATTTTTTAAAGCTTCATAATAGAATTTGAAAATATTCTTTTCATCAAGTACTTTATGGTGTTTTAAAAGATTAATAAATATAAGCTGAATCTGTTCAGTACTCACATTTATTTTAAAAATACGTTCATATTTTTCGAAGAATTTAATGTATTGCCGTGCTTTATTTGTTGATAATGTTGCCTTGATAAGTCGATAAAATGTATTTCGAGTCAGTTTTGCTAAGACTGGATTTTTAAGAATGTTTGCTCCACTAAAGATTTTTAAAATTTTCGATTTCTTGATTTTGAAATGCTCCACTTGATCTAATAAACTTGGGATGTCCTTTGCGTATGAAATATTAGTAATGGTCTTAGCTTTTTGCAGTTTATCCTTTGCAGTTTGTTCTACTTGGTTTTCAAATTTTTCTATTGAGTTTTTTAAGATATTTACTGTAACTATGGACATGGTATTATGTACAATATTCTTAGAAAAATCGCTAATAACCTTTTGATTGGACACTTTATCAAAGATCTTTAGTGTTTCTTTTATTAACTGGCTAGACAATCGTGCCCGCAATTGTTTAGCTTGTTTATTTATAAATTGATCTATTCTTATTCTTGCTAATTCCTTTTCTTTTTTAAAAGCAGAAGTCTGTGTTGCTGATTTTTCGTTATATTTTGAAATTACTTTGAGTGTTACAGAATTTATAAATTCCTCAATCGATTTCTGAAATGAATTATTGTCATAGACTTTAGTTGCTTTTGTAATAATCTTACTTACCGTATTAACTGCCTTTTCTACTTTTGCTTTGTAACTCTTCGATTTGACGGTTGAAGTAGGAATTTGTTCAGATAATACCTCGACTAAATTTTCTGCAATTCTTTTACTCCCCGTTTGTAAAGTGCCATAGCTTACATTTTGAAAAATAATATTAGTTGGGTCTGAATTATTTTGAGAAGTAATATCTTTAATTTGCGATTCTTTGTTTTTTGAATCCTTATCAGTTGTATTTTCTGATGTAAGTGGTGAATCTTGTCCTTTTTCGGTTTCTGATGAAATGTATTGTGAATTATCAATCTCTTCTTTTTGTTGAGCAGTAATTTCTGAAGCTCCTTCAGTTTCTTCAGTTGAAGGGTTTGTTTTATTGTTAATGTTTATGCTTACATCTTGATTTTCAATTGATAGGATTTCCGAGATTTCTTCATTCTTACTAATTATATTAACATCATCAAGTTTCGGTATTTCTGATGAGAATTTTACAGGTAAGTAGAAATCTTTAAGTAATGTTCTAAAACTATATAGAGTTACTTCTTCATTTTGTTTTTGCAATAAAATTTGTTCTTGTTTGAGCGTTTCTATTGCGAGCGAATCCGCAAGTTCTTTATTTGAAAAGGATCTATCTTTTACTTTAGAATTAAGGCTTAATTTTTCTAAGATTACTTTATTTGCCACTAATTCTTCTTCTAGGAAAAAGATTTTCACTTCTTTAATGTATTGTTTTAAAACGGTTTGTGGTGATTGATTTGATAATATAATTAATCCAAGTAATTGAATATGAGAGGCTTTTAAATTACTTGTGGGTTTTGTAGTAGAGTTGATGTGATGTCCTAAAATTTTGTGACTTACATGTGATAAAAGATTTTCATATGATTCAGTATTTATAAGCTTATTAATGTCGTTTAATTGAACGGATAAAGAACTGTAATAGCTAAAGTAGGAGTTAAGTATTTTATTTACTTGCTTTTTTGATAGTTTGGAAAATAGGGTAGTGACTTGGGAAAATATTTTTTCAGGGGTTGAGTTGTAGTCTCCTATACTTTTTACGATTTTATTTAGCAGGAAAGGTGATCTGGCATAGAGCTGGTTTATTAATTCATTTTCAGAATCTAAGATTTCAGGAGCAGTGAGTAAAATGGTTTCGGACTTGTCAGGAGTTAGAATTATAGGTAAAAGTGTTCTTAGAATGACAGCATAAGAATCTGTTTTCGGAACGTAACTTTGGACTAATGACTTGTAAAAATTAGATTCTAGTATTTTATTAAATAGTACTTTTTTATCATCATTAAGTATAGCTTTTATTCTTTCGTTTAATTCATAAAATGGATTAAATGAGGCTGAATTTATACCTGTAACACTTTTATTTTCATTAAAATTTGATGAATCTGAAACATCGTTTGGGGCTGAAATATTATCATTTGCCTTTAGTTCTTTTTCAGTAATTCCTATTATACCTGATATGCTTTTCAATATTTCAGATGAATCTTCAAATTCTTTACTCAAAGAGATCAATTCTTTTTGTTGATCTTTTGTAAAGGATTGAGAACTAGTTGCTAGATGTTCAAGTAATTTAATAAATGATTGAACATTTTCGCTCGAGTTTTTACCAAGGACAGTTTTGGAAAGTGTTTTGGCAGCTTTTTTATTTTTCTTTAAAAAGCGGTTTTTTGCTGTTTGGCGTAATATTCTTTCTGTTATCTTTTCTTTTTGATTTTTTGGCTTACGCCCAAAATGTTTTACAATTTCATCGCCATATTCTGTTAATGTATTTACTAGGATTTCGTCAAATTCCAGCATTGGTATATCTAAATATCTCGGCAACCAACCATATTCCAAATAATGAATTACAGCATCGTAATATCTTGCATCCTCAGGTACAACTTTTTGATGCGAAATAGTTTGAAAATAGTGGGTAGGGTCTTTAGATAATTCGTATTGAGTTTCAATTTGTTTCTGATCCAAGACACGAGACAAAGTTTGTCCTTTCTGACTTATATATTCTAAAGAATTTGCCTTGTTGTGTTTAATGTCATAAACTGCTTTAGTATGAACTACTGTTAGCTGTTTATTAAGTTCTAAGCGTATTAATCTAGCTAGAGTATTAGTTAGATTGAATATATTAAGAGCACCTATGTCAATTTCAATGTTTTCAAGGACAATATGATAACCATTGATATTGTATTTGTCTAATAATTTATTTAATTCATTCTTAAGTGTAACTCTAACTAAAGTGCTAATTTGAGAAGCAATCTTTTGAAATTGAGCGTTATTTTGAAACCCTTCTATTTCAAATATTAATTGATGAACAGTATGTTTCATTATTATACTTTCAAGTCAGCCTTCATTTTTTTAAGTGTTTTTTCACTTTCTTTTTCAAGTTCTCCAGATTTAAATTTTTTGAATAACAAAAGTAAATAAGCAGATAACTTATCAATAGTCTTACGATTTTTTTCTTCTGTTTTTAAATCTAACCATTTTTCATAAGCTTCTTCAAACAATTGCATCTCAGGAATACTTAACCAACAAAAGTTAAATTTAAGATGCGCAGGTGCATTTAGTTTAACAACATTTTCAAACAAGAATTTCATTTTTTGGGACCTGAATCTACCACTCCATCTTGGGCAAACACATGTAACTTGAAGCGAGTAAGGATCTTCATCATATATACTAATGTTAGACATATCTTGATCAAGATGAATTCTTAAATCAAGATCAGAATCTATGATTTTAGTATTTTCGAATTCATGAATTAGTTCTGCGATCGCTCCTTCAGTTTCTTTTTTACTACTAAAGTTCTCACTAGTTACTCTGAATTTAGAGGATTTCTTTGTTAATATAAAGTGATATAGATCTCCACTTTTCTTAATTGTATAATTAGTTTTTGTTTTTCCCGTACTTAAGAGATTTGAAGTAAATTCTGTTCTACTGTATGATGAATCATTGTAATCAAATTCACTAGTAAGCTCAATGTTATCTTCACTAATGTATATAAAACGGAATGCAGCATTTACATCTCTTAACAAAATATGTTCAACCATGTGAAAGCCTTCACTCAAAGAATTTAGGTCGTTTAGCCTCTCCATCAATTTAGTTAAAGCATCTTCTGCATCAATTAATTTAGCTGTTTTATATATTGGAAATTGTTTGCGACTTGCAGGGTTATTAAAGTAAATAATATGTCCCTTCTCATTCTCTATTGTGTAATTATTTCTATCAACACCATAAGCTAAAACATCAGCTAAAAAGTTAGGTTCGTCTGAATTAAAGCTAAATGAAGATTTAGATGGATTTGTTTTTTTATCATTGATTTTTAAATTCCCAGATATAACTTGATCCAATCTAGTAAAGCCATAAGTTTTGAAGTTGAATAAAAGGGCAATTTTTTTCTTTAAACCGGAAACGTTTTCTTCGTTTTTATAACTTTCTTTGTAGTTGTATCCTTTTGCTTTATTCCTACTTATATCAATATAATTATTTAAATACTTTATTTTAGCCTTAATATTTTCATCAATAAATTGACCTTTTGCTAATGAAGAGGATTCCCTGTGGATAGCGTTATAAGCTTCAACAAGAAATTCTTCTCCAAATCTAGCTAGCATGTGATCTAGTATTCGATTTCTACGTTCTTGCGCATTATCAAATTTATTATTAATCTCTTCAAGGGGAAGTTCAGCACTTCCATTAGTATTGAAAATAGATTTATAACCATTTAAATGGTGAATATGCTGATAGAAGTAAGTGTTTTGCATTTCAGCATCTGTCGAAAATAATTTGTCAACATTGGCTAGTTGATTAAGGTAGTTAGCCATTAATTGTTCAAAGAAATAAAGATATGCTCGAAGTTGAGAGACTTGAGCTAAACGAGTGTTTGAGATTTTTCCTTCTAAACCATATTCGGTAATCCCATAACTTTTAGGAAAGCTATTTTGAATTGAAAAATATTCAGAAATTGCATTCTTATGAGTATTTGATTTTATTTCTGAAGTAGGTTTTTCATTAGTATTGGACTTTATAACTTCAACAGGTTTTTCATTATATCTTTTATGTTTTAAAGCTTTTCTGTTTTTTTCAATTTCATAAGTGTATTTAACAACATTTACATCAGGAGAATATTCTATATCACCTGCATATAAGTTGACTAAACTAGAATCTAAGATTTCGTTTACACTTAATGAAGGAACTTTGTAATCTTCTAATTGAATTATTTCAGAAGGATTTCGTTCACCATTTACATAAAAGACAAAATCAAATACTTCTTCTACTCCCTCTATTTCAGTAATTGCTTTTATTACTCTAGAAGTAAATAATTTCGAAATATTGTTAAGGCTACTTTGTTCTAAATCTTCATCTAATACATATCCATTTTTCACTGGTGGGTGATTATGGATAATTTCTTTTCCATCAGGTCTTAGTAATATTTCTTCTTCACTATAAAAGGGAATTGTTGGACTAAATAATGCTTGCACAGTTGATAAAACATTAGCGTAAACACTTTCACCTATAGCATTTGTAGAAATTGATATATTCGCTTCAAAATGAATGTTTTCAAATTCTAGTAATCTATATACATCGAAGTCTTCTCCTAAATTTCTGTAAGAATTAAGTAGATCTTGTACTTCTTTTAGAATAGTATTCGAATTTTTTATGGTTTCATCTACTAGTATTAAAACTTCATATAATCCATTGATTCTCGTACCTACTTGACTTTGTTTTTTTGGATTTATCCAAATATTTTTAACACCTTTTACATGATCAATTACCAACTTTCTGAAATCAATTTCAGTTGCTGGAGCTGGTGGAAGAATATCTTCGGGAGCATAAAAAGTTTTAAGGAATGGTCTATCTTTTTCTTCTGTTTTTTTGAAAAAAAGATCTTTTACGTCGAAATTAGTTTTATATCCTAATTCAGTTAGAGCATAGCAAAGATTCTCCAAAATCGTTACTCCAGGATCATGTTCATTATAATCCGTCCAGATTCTACCGGAAAGCCTCTGTACTTCTTGTACACCTTCTCTCTTAAGCTCAGCATAATCCATGCTTTTAGGGTGCTTAAGTCCTTTAACTATAATTTTAGGTTCTTGCATTGCCATACTCGTATGGTTTAATTGTTTTCGTCGTTTTTCAATTGGCGTGATGCTTGTTCATTTATATTGCCAATAAGTTCAAAAACATCTTTAAAAGGTTCTTTACTTAGTGCTTTTAAAATGATATTCACTTCTTCTAATGTAAAATACATTACTAACTTTTCAGCTTCTTCAATAGGATCGCTCATCTATCGTTTTTTTATTGTCAACTTTTTAGCACCACCATTTGATGGTGTATTAGCTGCAACATTAGACCTTGGAGAAGCTCCATTAC
>CAYOIL010000133.1:7360-10837 GCA_964403985.1 uncultured Saprospiraceae bacterium | reverse complement strand
TTTATGGAGAGCATCTGTGTATTGTTTACTGTTCATATTGCTAGTGAATTGGTTGTTAGCTAAAAATTTCTACTGCGTATAGGGGAAAGGACGATAGGCTTGACTAAAGGCGAAATCATTTTAAAATAGTTGTGAAAATTAGATATATATATTTATGGATTAGATGGTGATCACTTGTGAGGGGGTTGTCTGGGCGCAAACCAAATGGTTATTCATTCTGTAAGATGAGTTTGGATTCAAGATGAAATAAGATCACTTTAAAACATGCCTTAAAAGTAAATACCTTACGCCTAACCTACAAGCCTTAACAAATAAAATTTTAACTAAATCCTTCTGCATTGCCCTCCCACAGCCCCCGAACCATCTTAGCCACATACCGCTGTGGATATTCCAGCATTTCCTTGACCACCTTCCGGTGTTCGCGGTTAGCGGGCAGGTTGTCATCCGTCCATATTCTGATGTACTCTTCGTCCGAGGAACGAAGTTTCCGCCGTTGAAAAAGCTCTACGTAGGCGGTGGGGTCACCATTCGTATCGTACCCGAGGCTCTGGCCGGCGAAGATGTTTCCTAACCTGGTGATAATGTTTTTCATATCTACCAGTGTGGTGCGGCTGACTTGCTGAACGGAAATAAAGTCTTCTAGCTTGGAATCGTACTCGGAGCTATCGTAGAGAGCTATTTCGAGGTTACTGCCAAGAACGCGCGATTCTCCCGTGCTGATGTATGTTTTTCCGGTAGCCTGATTGTTAGTGTAGCGGTACACCGACCTATCGTTTGCGTTTAGTTGAAGGAGGCGCTGGTAAACCTGTTTCTGGTTACTGGATAAACGAAACGAGAGGTAAGAGCCCCGGTAGGATTGGTGGTCTTCATCCTGACCGGCGGGGGCATCCGCGTAACCGGGCAGGGGGGTGGGGATCTTACGAATGGTATGATCGAATTTTTTGATTTTCGCCAGTAGGCCTCGCGGAGTAGGGTAGAGTAGGTTGTCCCATAGTGGGGCACCTGCCACAGAGGTGTCGGAACGGGTAGTGGCCTCAGGGTCGGCTTTACGGTTTCCTTTCTGGTAGGCAACGTTATCGGCGAGGGGGCCTTTACGAGCCTTTTTTCGGCCTTTGCCTTTTCCCTTCACCTTGGCGATGAACTTATCGTACTTTCCGTTGAGAAACGGGATTACGCAGCCTAAACGTTCGTTGAGTGCGGCCATCTTTTCGTCGTCATGGGGATAAATGAGCTCTGGCTCCAGCCGGGAATCGTCATAACTGTATCCGACGGGAATCATGATCATCCGCCCGGCGGCAGCCTTCTGGTTGTTGCGGGCGAGTGAGAAAACGCCCAGCAGGCTACCTTTAGGAATTTCGGGCTTTCTGCCAGCAAGGGCGGTATCCAAGACAATGTGTACGTCATACTGATGATAGCGGCGCTCGTAACCGAGATTGGCTTGCAGGCAGTTGTGGTCGTAGTGCGTGATGAAGCCGTGAACCTCGTGGCCTGGTTGTGAGGATTCATAAACTATGTGGTGCCCGTCGTAAATGCGAAAGCGTTGCTTGCTGATGGTGCCCGGTTTTTCTCGCTCGGCGTAGCAGTAAGCCTCGTAAACCATTCCGAGGCGACTGATTCGCTTGGAGAAACCTGTATAGTATTCTGCTTTTTGCGTAAAGTGGCTCCGGCTGAAAACGCGGTCGCGAATGCGCGCGCCGATGTCTGCCGGATATGGAGAGCGTAATTTTTGCAGAATGGCAGTTGCGGAGGAGACAGGCCGTACCAAACCAACTCCTACTGCCGGGCGCTTGATAATGAAAAAGTACAGGATATCCCGCTTACCTAGTTCGATTTCTTCCCGGTTGGTATCCAGGTAGCTCATGCTCCGGTAGCTGTTGTTGGGCGCTCCGTTCGCCAGGTTACTTTGGTTCCAGAAGATGGCGCAGCGCCCGTCTTCAAAATCTATTCTTCCTCGGTACATCTTCATCCACTCCGGAGGGGAAGTGCTACGCTCGATTTTGCCCGGAATACCCTGGATTACCTCTGCGGCGTAAAAGGTGAGCGTGACGTCGTGCTCCTTCCCGATGCGTAAGTACGCCCGCCCGAAGGTGTGATCCAGGTCATGGTCTTGGAAGTGATAGACGAAATGCAGGTCTTTTTTGAAGGGGGTGATATTGGGCGCGGCCGCAGGTGCAGAGAAAGTTGAAAGACCGTTGGCTCCTGATGGCTCTGATTCGTTTTCAGGTTCGACGATCACGAACTCCCGTGGAGTTTTGACCAGCCTGCCCCCTGATTTGTCAAAAGCCAGTTCTATCCTTTTTCTGAGGGTCTCAAACGACGGTTCCCGGTCTCTCGTCCAGTGAGTGTAAGTACTATCGCTCACCTTAAAATAATATCTGCAAATCTTTTCCCAATTATTTAGGCTATTGTCTTTTGTAATTTCTACCTTTGCAGCCGCTTTGGAGAGGTGCTCCTTCATCAATTTGAGGATTTTGCGAAAATCCGCATAATTATCGACCTTCTTCAGCGTTTCTTTGTTCATCCCTGGTGTCCTTTTTCGGGCGAAGATGAACAAATTTTGTTCTTTATGCTAATTTAGATTGGCTCAAATGCCAATTTTCCCACTTTGAGAAATACTAGGTTCTTGTCTCTTTTTTTGGCTTAAGCCAAAGGGAGCCAATTTTTATTGGCTTTTGGCCAAATTATTGGTCGGTTTTCACGTCTCCTGCCCCATACCTTCGAATTCCAACCTTGATGGAACAGGCCGCCGCCCGCAGGGTGGTGATGGTCTCCAACGGTTGGATGAGTTCGTGTTTTCTTCCCTTTGATGCTTTAAACTTACCAAACAGTGAAAAACCTTTACTTCCGCTCAGGTTTCCTCTCCTTCCGCCGCCGAGTATTACTTTGCGGCCTACTCCTTGCTATTTTGTTCGCGCTTTGCACCTGCGACCGCGCCCAAAACACGTTTCCAGGGTATCCACCACCGGTAAAACCATTAGCGCCTGTAAAGCCGAAGCTGGCTTTATATCACTTTGACCACGGGTACGACGTCCCCGAAACCCCGAAAGAATGTCATGATGGCTGGCTGGAAGAAATGATGGCGGGGGTCAACCACCAACAGAATGCCAGGCTAAAGAAATACCCGCTCACGGAGGCTGAAATTGAAGAAGCCAGCGACGTGGTTCGCGCACGTATTGAAGAAAACTTTGTGGAAGTTACCGGAGCACCCGCCAAGAGGCTTCGGGAAGTATTCGAGCGTATGGTACCTTTTTTGCCTTATCACCTGCGAGACTCAAAAATTCACTTGGTAAGGCACCGCCTGATAGGTGAGCAATACGCAAATGCCTTTACCATCCCCGGGCATATTTATGTCTCCGTTGGTTTGTTCCGGCAGGCGGAAAGCGATGATATGCTCGCCGTAATTATAGGTCACGAAGTGGCTCACTCTATTCTGGAGACCTTCGAGGACCAACTCCGCTCACACAAACGCTGGGGTGA
>CAYOIL010000133.1:3456-7350 GCA_964403985.1 uncultured Saprospiraceae bacterium | reverse complement strand
CCGCCTTTCTATCATCGGAGCGGAGCCCCAGGGCGGTGCAGTGGCAGCGGCAACCGCTCTTGAGGCATTCCTTACTACTGGCCTGGACCAGGAAGACGAGTTGCGGTGCGACATGATTGGCGTTTACCTCGCTTTCGCAGCTAACTACGACCCCGCCGCCGGACTTCGCTTTTGGGAAATGAACGACGATGTGCACGCCGCAGACCGCACGCTGCTGGAGAAGCTCGGTAATTCACATCCAGATACCAGGAGGAGACAGCACTGCCTGTTTGCCTACCTGACCAGGGCAAAAGAACGCGCTACTGAAGTAAATGAATTAGCTCAGGCAAGGTTCCGGGAAAAATGGGCAAGGTTCGAAGGGGAAATGGCTCACTATAAAATTGAAGAAAAGGCATACCTGCGGGCTAGGGAGCCAAAGAGTTGGGTAGACATGATCGGGAACCAGACGTTGGCCGGCCTGGCACTGTTGGCTTTTGGTGCTTTATTCCTAGACAGATACAATAATAAGCAGAAGAAAATGTATCTGATGTTGGGTGTTTTTTTTATTTTTACAGGGTTGGTCGTGTTGATCTCGAACATAAGCATGCCTTCAGCCAAAGGCCGGGCAACGATCCTAAACCCGGAGAGCCCCGAAGTTGAATATACAGGTTTCCGGGCCGAGGTAACTTCATACGGACTCAACCTGCGGCGGGAACCCACCAGCAACAGTGAAATTATACACCCACTGGTCCGGGGAAGCGTCGTTCGTTTCATCGCGTACGGCCCACAAGACAAGATCCGTGGCAAATCTGCACGCTGGTGCAAGGTTGAAGACGAGCAAGGGCAGATCGGTTGGATTTGGGAGGCTTGTATCCGGTTGATTGATCCGGTGTCGACACCAACGCCAGTCGGCTACCGGCCCAAAAAAAATGGAGGAGGATGATGGTTGTGTTGCACCTTCCCTCTCGTGTCAACTCTGCGGGGAGGATGCTTTGCAACTTTAGTGCTTCCCGGTATCGCTTTATGGCTGTATTTTTTCAAAACTAAACCAGTTATTATCATGAAAGATTATTCTAAGTTTCATTTCCTTCTCATACTCTTTCTTGCCCTGTGGGCCTCCGGATGTACGGACGACGACTCAAACAGTGTCCAGACCTTAAGGTACAGTAACCGCAGTGCACGGCCGGAGGTAAGGACCGTCCGCATCGCTGAAGCCCGCGACCAGCCCTACACCCGGGACGGAAAGGACCTCCCGTACGACTTGCTCTACCCTGAGGGCGAGCTGGATCCGGTGAAGAATGACCTGATCGTTGTGGTTCACGAGGGGGCTTTCGCGGTAGGCGACAAAGACAACTTCCTTGTTCAAAAAATGTGCCGCAGCCTGGCCCGCAAGGGACATGTTGCTGCTGCAATTAATTACAGTAAGGTACATCACCGGCTACAGGGAGTTCGGGCAAGTATTGTGGATGCAGTACTCGATGTTGATGGTGTCGTTCGGCATATCCAGATGGAGTACGGGTTCACTCCGGAAAACACCACTATTGTGGGGTACAGCGCGGGGGGGGTTATCGCTACGCAACTTGCGCTTTCCCAGGCCAGTGAACTGGAGCATTATGCGGAGGTCTCGCTTGGAGTCCCGGTGTTTAACGACAAACCTTTCGCCCGTGTGGTATCCATTGCCGGAGGATTGATGGATTTTAGCCACATTGATGACGGAGACCTTGACAACATCGAGATGCTGATGATTCACGGAACGGCTGACCAGATGGTACCCTTTACGCGAGGTGGAGGGATGGACGGCTATGTGAATAGGGATGTCAAGATCGCCCCGCCAGTCGGCTGGGAAATTGAAATCGGGCTGGTTGGGCCGCTGAACCCCAGAATTGTAGTCCCGGCACAAACGCTTACTTTTTTGCGGAACACCTTTCTTAACGACGAAATTTGTGGACCAGACTGTATTGTGGATGAGCTTCGCGGAAATTTGAACTTTGAAGTGCTTGCGGTCGTCGGCGGGCCGCACGATTTGTTTTATAATTCTGACCTGGGAGCACTCAACCGTACTTACGGTAAAATCATCGATCGCATAGACGGGTTTGCGGGAGACAGGAACAGACATGGAAGGGAGCGATGATGCCAACTCAGTTTCTTGACCGAGGCAACAGCAACTTCTCTACGCGATACGTAGATGATTGTATATTTTTTTGCTGCGATTTTCTTTTTGTTAAAGTTTGCACTAAATTGGGGAATATTAACTTGTTGGAAGCCAGCAGGTAGGTTATGGTCGAGTTCGGAAAAGCAATAGCACACAAACACAGTGGTAATATTCACCGCGCACTCATTCATGCCATTTTTGCTGTTTTTAATCAGTAATTCTGATGGAAAGAAAAATTAATGAGAATCTTACGGAGCCTTGCTTCGCGGCCCTGCTTGAGGTGGTGAAGGAGGGGTCTGACCTTTACTTTGATTTGGAAAACTTGGCGAGAAAGGAAGGCTCTTTTAGCATTCAAAGAAGGGGGGGCAAGATCATTGAAAGCTTTCCTTGGCCGATCGGTAAAGAGCTAAGTACGTTGTTTTCTTCTTCCTACAGCCAACGCAATCAAACGAGACTTCTTAAGATATTCCGCGTGTCGGAGCGGATAGCGCAGTTTTTTTCTTATTGTTGGCTCGTTCAGCTCTGGGACGCCAAGCATAAAGATCCTGAACTGGTGCTCAGCGTAGATTTCGTTGCGCAGTTTCAAAATTTTTCAAAGCCGACCATCGGGACCTATCTCGGAATTATTCGATCTGCCAGTAGAATTTTGTTTGAGGCAGGGCTGCCGATCTTTTTCAAGGAGGACAATATTCGTGAGCGAACAGAGAAACTGGTCAAAAGTATTGAGAAACTGACTGCGGTTCGGAACAAAGAACTTCACTTTAAGGAGGAAATTTTTTGTGAAGACGCCGAAGAGATTCTTGCTAATATAATGGTTGCCGCGGCCTTTATTGCTAATTACCCGATGGTTAGCGTAAAGGGGATCAACGTTGATAAGCACAAACTTAGTGACGCTGTTTATGTACATAAAATTGACCAGCTAAACAGCCAGCGATCCGAGTTTTCGGGGGGGACCATAAAGCTGAATGAATTCTCTGACAGCTATAGTGTTATGATGGTAGAGAACTTACAATCTATGGGGTCGTTTCTTAACCTATCTCCA
Source organism: uncultured Saprospiraceae bacterium (assembly GCA_964403985.1). Classification (GTDB taxonomy): domain Bacteria; phylum Bacteroidota; class Bacteroidia; order Chitinophagales; family Saprospiraceae; genus JAHDFB01. The sequence goes on along the minus strand of CAYOIL010000133.1, from coordinate 4,177 downwards.
TTGGTGATCAATACTGAACCATTTCTGGCGGAGCGGGGTAGGAGTAAGGTTTTACATGGTCTTTACTTATATTCCGAGGGACGAGACAATCACACTAAATACTCATTCGTGAACGGATCTGAGATTCATGGCCTCAGCGATATGCCAGCTAAGGACGTATTTGCGAAGCAATGGGAACACCTTTTCAATTGCCTGCAGCCATGAAGAAGAATCCGTTTAAGCTACTGGAAGCTTTCGATCGGGAGGATACAGCCTACTTTTTTGGCCGGGATGGAGAGATTGATGAGCTCTACCAGCGGGTGTTCAAATCTAACATGGTGCTGATATACGGAGCTTCTGGTACCGGTAAAACGAGTCTGGTACAGTGCGGCCTGGCTACGCGATTTAAACCTGAAAACTGGTTCTCACTTTATATTCGGCGGCAGGCGGACATCAACACGAGCTTGCTGAAATCGTTAACGAATGCAGGAACGACGGCTTTTACGGATGCGGATCTTGATGCCGAAGAATCTGAGGTAATGCAACGAATTGAGGGGCTTTACTACGATGAGTTCAAGCCAATTTACCTCATTTTTGACCAGTTGGAGGAACTGTTCATCCTGGGGACGGAAAAAGAGCGAATACAATTCTACAGGACGATTCAGGAGATAACGGAGTCTAAACTTCACTGTACAGTACTGCTTATTATCAGAGAAGAATACATTGCTAAGCTCTCAGTGAT
>CAYOIL010000133.1:0-3446 GCA_964403985.1 uncultured Saprospiraceae bacterium | reverse complement strand
TTCCAAAACTGTTTGATAACCGGCTGCGAGTAGAAAAGATGCGGCGTAGTGTAGTTTCCGGGGTGGTCAGTAAAACACTAGCTACGGCCGAGGTTCAGCTGTCAGATCAGTCGTTGGTGGTAGGCTTGATCGTGGATACGCTCTCACAGGACCAACTTACCGTAGAACTCACCTACCTTCAGGTTTATCTGGACAAACTGTACCGTACGGCCAATATTGGCCCGGATGGCAATAAGCACTTTGATCCCGGTCTGGTTTCCGATACCGGCAGAGTAGATGATGTGTTAGCTGAGTTTTTGGAAGAGCAAGTAAATAAATTAGATAATGCAGAATTTGGGTGGCAGGTACTGAAGACTTTCGTGACCAAAGATGGAACCAAGCTAAGCCGATCCATAGAAGGGGTGAACGAATTACTGAAGGCACAAGATATTGATGTGCGGCGCACACAAATAGCTGAGGCGATCGCGTTTTTTACGCGAAGAAAGATTCTGACTGAGTTACAAGATTCGCCGAACAAATTTGAGTTTACGCACGATAGCCTGGCCGTAAAAACGTTCGAGAAATTCGATGCGCGTGAGCTGGCCCTGATTGAGGTTCGGAATTTTATCGCACAACAATACGAACTGTATCGGCGGGAAAAGAAGTCTTTGCTAACCAGGACAAACCTGGCGTACGTAGGGCCCGTACTCGATAAAATATCCTTGCCCGACGAGCAACTTGCTTTTGTGGAGCGTAGTAAGCGATTCGTTAAACGGCAACGAAGGGGCGTATTTGCTATTGTTGCTGCGGTGATAATAATTCTCTCAGTTTTGAGTACAGTTTCTCTTTACCAAGTAAGAAAAGCCCGGCAAGCAGAGGAGATGGCAGTGGCGGAAAAAGAAAAGGCGGCTAAACGGCTAGAGGATTTTAAGGCTGCCGAAATCCGGAGGAAGCAATTGGAGGTTGACCGTGAACTGAGTCAGGCCCGTATACAGTTTGAAGGGGGATATCCTGATAATGCACTGGTTATTTTTGATAAAGTGTTGAAGATTGATAGTTCACAGGAAGTTCGGCTTCGCATTGACCGACTAAAACAGGAATATAACCGATGAAATACAAATACTACATTCTCTTTCTGTTGCTGTTCTTTTGCGATACTGCTTTTGGACAAACCTCTTGCCAGCAGATGTATACTGATGCAGTGGAGGATTTCGAGAGGCAGGATTTTCGTAGCGCTATTTTAAAGCTTAATGCTGCGAAGAGCTGTGATCCCGCAATGACAAAAAGATGCGACCAAAAAATATTGGAAGTGTTTGATCGTATTGAAGCATTGCGAGTAAACGCGGAAAAAGCCCGACAGGAAGCGGAGGATAATGCGAACACGCTGAATAATATTCTGGGTGAGATTACAGATCTAATGCGACGGGATGAAAATACCTCCATCATCGGACTAGAGCCACTTGAACAAGATATGTTTGAATTGATGTTGCCTTACTTTGAACGCCTGAATCAATCCGAGGGAGTTGGTCGTCAGGGAATAGATCAGGCAAAGGTTGTTTATAGCTTAGCCAGATCACACGAACGGTTTGGCCTGGAGGGCTACGATGAAAAATATGACCAATCTTACAAGCTTGCGCGCAGGCAAATGGAAAGAGATGGAACGATCAACAGGAATGCAGACGTACAGGAAATAACAGATTTTCTTGATATATCCTACTACCATGCTTGGAATCTGATGGATCGAGGGGAGAAAACGAGAGCATGGGAGATCCTGACGTTTGCCGAAGCTTATGCCGGGTTGTTGCCAGAAAATAATATCGAAGCGCAGTACGCTCTTGGTGGGATTTATAACAGCCTCTCGCGGTACCACAGTGATCGGGATGATCACGTAGCTTCTCTCGCGGCGGCTCGCCGGGCACTTGAATATACCGAAAAGGCAGCGGAACAAGAACCGAATAATGATAAGTACAATCGTGCGTTAGGGGTCAGAACAAAAAACCTTTATTATTCAGATGATACAGTCATGTCAGACAGCTTGCAGCAATGGTATCGTCGTGAGGGTTGTCAAATTCTTGAGAGGATGCACCGAACTCCAGGAATGGGGCAGTACGTTTTAATTGATTATGTCTCTTGTAAGCGCGAAGCAACCTTCGAGATGGTCCGAGAAGGTCGGTTTCAGGACGCGGTTGATTCTTTGACAGTAGCTATTGCTGAGGTCTCAAACTTTATCCGTATCAATCCGGAAGGAGAGCGGTTGCGCCTATATCGCGCATTCCTGAGTGTACGCCTGAGCTATATTAGCTATTTTATTGGTTATTCTGATGGCGCTAGATTGGAACTTCTCGTAAAGGCAAAAGACGATTTTATCAAATTTATTGCAAAAAGCGCGCTGGTACAAGAGGATATATGGGAGGCAAAAACGGTACTGAATGATGTTTTTTATGGCTTGGATTACATTGATGAGTTAGAAGACAAGATAAGCTATGTTTCCGGGATCAACCAAGCACTTGAATCATTACCTGTGCATCGAAAGAAAAACGTGACGATTGCAAGAATGATGGCAAAAACTAGCTTGCACCTCAGCGATTTATATAAAGAGCAACAAGGAGATACTTCTGTAACCCATATTACTTACTTGCGGAAAACACTTGCGTCTTTTAAACAATCGGCTTTACTGAAAAACGATTCCTACACGGAAGATTTTGACCGGTATGCGAAAACGTACTCCAATTTAGTTGTCGCTTTGGCGAAACAAAAACGTTTCGAGGAGGCCATCCAAATCTACGAAATACTACGTAAGATTTTCGGCCCTATACTGAAGCTCTACCCCTACGCGTATTTCCTTCGCAGTTCAGTTACTACAGCCCGGGTAAATATCGGCCTTGAGTTGCATAAAGACGCGGATTATCAGCAAAGCCAGCCTTACCTTGAGGCCGCCTCTTATTGGGGAAGCAACGCTGCTACCGACTCGTTGAAGAGTGGTGCCGAAAATGGTCACTACGTGTTGAATAACATATCTGTTGACTCTCTGAATAGCCGAAGTAAACGTCAATCTTCCAAAAGCTACACGGTACCTTTTAAATTTGGAAGTAGAACTTCGAAGATTAATATTTATGTGAACGAGCATCCGCCCGAGTACCCTTATGATGGTGTTGAAGATCAGTTTATCTGGTGGAAAGAAGTGAGAGGGGGTATTGTGGACACCACTATTCGGAACTCTTTTCAACGGCTATTTAAAATCGCACGAGACAATAATGTGTCCTACCCTCTACTCTGTAAATACGCTTTTGATTCAGCTTCGGAGAAAAACTTTAAGAAAGACTACGACCTTATTTTAACCATTGCAAAGAGTGACTCGCTCAATAACGGACAGAAAGACAGTCTGGTGTCGATAATTTTTGATAAATATAAATTTAGGAAGCCAGATAGGTGACTTCCTGAGTTTTATGATTAGATGATCGGGGATT
>CAYOIL010000132.1:0-10940 GCA_964403985.1 uncultured Saprospiraceae bacterium | reverse complement strand
CTCGCACTGAAACATCTTGATGATCTTATGGCTAAATGTATTCGTATAAAAGAAGCAACATTGTGAGTACCGAAATCGTAGAAATTAAAATACCCGTAGACCTTATTAACGATGAAGATTTTATTTCCAAAAAACTCCATCAATCTAAGTCCGATCCGCGAGATATAATACACTCCATTCTCAAGAGAAAATCCCTCGATTCAAGACAAAGAAATATCTTTTTCTTATTGAGATTCGAAGTCTATTACGAAACACCTCATGAAACAGATTCTTCGCATTTAGATCAATATTCCCATGTTGGAAAATCCAATAAAGAAGCTGTTATCATTGGAGCTGGTCCTGCTGGTTACTTTGCAGCTCTCCAACTTATTCGCGATGGAATCAAACCTATTCTTTTTGATAGGGGAAAAGATGTACGAGAGCGCAGACGTGACTTGAAAGCTATTCAACAAGATGGAGTTGTAAATCCTCACTCAAATTACTGTTTCGGTGAAGGTGGTGCTGGAACTTACAGCGATGGAAAATTATACACACGATCTTATAAAAGAGGAAAAATTAGTTCTATCCTAGAAACCCTTCACGCACATGGAGCTCCCGAAGATATTCTATATGATGCACATCCGCACATTGGGTCCAATAAACTCCCAAAAATCGTCGCTGAAATTCGAAATACCATTGAATCACACGGCGGAGAAATACATTTCAATTCTTGGGTAACAGATATTGTAATAGATAATAACCAAGTAAAGTCAATACTCCTTGAAAACGGAGAAAGTTATCCTTGTTCTTTTATTATCCTTGCAACTGGACACAGCGCTCGTGATATTTTTGAACTTTTACATAGTAAAAATATAAGCCTTGAAGCTAAAGATTACGCTATAGGAATGAGAATTGAACATCCTCAAGAACTTATAGATGAAATGCAATATCGTCATGCACCCCGACATGAAAACCTGCCAGCTGCAAGTTATAGACTTGCAACAGAAATAGATCACAAAGGAGTATTTAGTTTTTGTATGTGTCCAGGAGGATTAATAGTGCCAGCTTCTACTGCTCCTGGAGAATTAGTCGTAAATGGAATGTCATTAAGTAGAAGGGATTCTCCATTTAGTAATAGTGGTTTTGTTACAGCTGTTGATGCTCACGATTTTGTTGAATTTAAAGAACACGGACTTTTTGCAGGCTTACACTTTCAAAGTTCCATCGAAACCAAACTATGGGAAGCAGGTGATGGTTCGCAAAAAGCTCCAGCACAAAATGTAATGGACTTTATCAATGGAAAAACTGGAATTCCAGCACATAATACCTCCTATATTCCTGGAGTTTATAATGCTCCTTTACACGAGTTATTGCCAGAGCCTATAGTTCATAGAATTCGAGCAGGCTTAAAAGTATTTGCTGAAAGGAATAAAAGATATGTTACGGCTGAAGCTCAATTTATTGGCATAGAAAGTAGAACCAGTTCTCCTATTCGAATTCCTAGAAATCGAGACACCGGTCAACATCCTCAAATCAAAGGCTTATTTCCTTGCGGAGAAGGCGCTGGATATGCTGGTGGGATTTTATCTGCTTGTATGGATGGAGAATTTATCGCACGAAAAGTAAATGAAAACGTTTAACTCATATTCTTTTTCTATAGGATAATATTCTTCAGACTAATGATCAATTTCAATTGTAAAATGTTAATCTTAAAACGATTGTGTTTAGGCTAGCTAGAGAACATTTAATGTGATAAATGAAGCTTTCTCAATGGACATAACGATGGTTTTTATGATTCGGTCTACTTATCGACTAAATAAAACGCTATTTGTGTATTAAAATACAAGATTATATTTTTAATCACTTGCAAATCAATAAAATGCATAAGTAAAGTTATCTCGAACTTAGCTTATAACACCTTTAAAAAACAAGCTTTACATATTCAGTCGAAAAATATATGTTTGTAGATTGTTAATCCTATGGATTTCAACATATAAAAACACTACTTTTGCAATCCCTTGTTGATAATTGATGCTATTTTAAATGCAATAAGTAGTATCGAATTACAAAGCTTACAAAGTTGATGAAATCCCTGTCTTAAAATGTGAATTATACGAGTTTTTAAATTAGTATATTAAAAAAAACACTTAACCAAAGAAACGATATGAAGCATGTATTTGATCTTATTGCACGAATGATGCTATCTGCAATTTTTATTTTTGAAGTATACGATTCGATTTCTTATTACGGAAAGACTAAAAATACCATGGATGTATATGGGATCACATGGAATCAAGATTTTCTTTTATTATCAGTTATAGCTCTTTTAGTTTTGGGCGCAAGCCTCGTTCTAATTGGCTATTATGCCAACTTAGGTGCTGTCTTACTTTTATGTTATATTATACCAGTCACATTTATTGTGTATTCTTTTTGGAATGATCCACAAGAAGTGAAAAGAATTCAATCAATTATGTTCATGAAAAATATTGCCATTATTGGCGGTCTTCTTTTATTGATGGTTAATGGCGCTGGGAAATATAGCGTTAAAAGATTAGTTCACGTTTTGAGATTACCGAAGTAACTCTACAAGTTGATTGCACTACTGCAATATTTACAGTAAGTCGCGTCTGCATCATGTCCGTCTCTTCCACAATTCATGCAAACTTGCGTTGAAATCTCTTCTTTCTTTTTAGCTGTACTCATCATTTCAGAAGATACAATTCCAGTAGGAACGGCGATTATAGCATAACCCATTATCATTACAACAGCGGCTAAGAATTGGCCGAGTTCTGTTACTGGTGAAATATCCCCATAACCTACAGTTGTCATCGTGACAATTGCCCAGTATATTGACCTTGGTATACTGTCAAAACCAGAGTTTGAACCACCTTCAATTAGGTACATAATACTCCCTACAATATTGACCATTACGAAAATGAAGAAAACGAAAATAAAGATTTTGTCTCTGCTAGACTTTAAGGCATTTATTATGAATGAACCCTGATTCATAAATCCCACCATCTTGAAAATTCTAAAAACTCTTAATAATCTAAGTGCTCTGATTATTATTAATGATTGAGATCCAGCAATAAATATACTTAAGTAGGTTGGTAGAATAGCTAATAAGTCAATTATACCATAAAAGGAAAAAGCATAACTTCTTCTTCTATACGAACAATATAATCTGAAGATATATTCAACTGTAAAGAAAATGGTAAGAACCCATTCCATTATGTATAATAAGTTTCCGTACTTATTATTTATCGAAGGAACACTCTCTAGATTTACAAGAACAATACTCAGTACTATAAAAATCATGAGAATAATATCAAATCTCTTACCAGCAGGTGTATCTGCTTCGAACATCATTGTATGTAGTTCCCTTTGAAATGGGCTGAGACTTCGCTTTTTGGTCATTAATTTTAGCTTCGTATTATGTAAAATTACCTTTTATTATAGAATTTCAAAAATTGCCTTCTCTTGAGAACCGTTTTGATCAATAACAATTAAGGAATGTTTACCTTTTTCTAGCAATATCCCGAGTTCATGAATATTTTGGGTTGAACCCAAATATTTTTCATTAAGATGCCAATGAAGCAAGGCATTTTCATCCGAATGATGAGCTGTTAGAATGCATTTATTGCGTTTTTCGATTCCAATTTTCGGCTGATAAATTTTCATGTTATTCTCTGGATAAATAATATCTAAATCTGATGTTGCCCCTACACTACAATCAGGATGCAATGGTGGCAAAGAGGAATATATGTTCTTTTTTTTGTAATAATAAGCAATATTAACAGGCATCTTCATTACTTTTTTAGCAGTAGTTTTCCCTTCATAACAATTTTGAAAAACAGCATACTTTTCTGACTTATCTACTTGAATAGTTTCATGATATTCGCATGGTTTTAAGTATTTGCTACTTGCGGAAATAAGCGTAGAATCAATAGGACAATTATCAGTCAATAATTCTCCAGATATTGCACACGTTGCTATTAGGCTTAAATCATCAATTGGCTGTTCAAAGGTTTTATGACCCGTCAAAGAATTCAATACTCTAAAAAATATAGGAGCAGCTGCTTTTAAGCCTACTATTCCAGGTCTCCCTTCTCCGTCACTATTTCCTACCCATACACCGATTGCATATTTACCATTAACACCTATTGCCCATGCATCTTTGAATCCGTTACTCGTTCCAGTTTTCCATGCAATAGGAACACTACTTGAAAATTGTTCCCATTCTCCTTCTTCTGAAGGCCGATTTACTTTTTTCAAATTCTGAAAAGTCAACCATATATTTTCTGCATTAAATATAGGGGATTGAGCCTGCAAACGCTGCTTTTCTTCTGTCTCTGAAGTGGCATCAATTATTGATCTATAAACTGGGTCACCTTCATAATACCCGTCATTCTCACTGTAAGTATTTAAAATATTTCCCATACTAGCATAAGCATGTGTTAAATCCCATAAACTACTTTCTGCTCCTCCTAAAATCAAAGGAATCCCATAATAATCACTTGTTTTATTGATGCCATAAAGTTTTAAATCTTTACATAATAGTCGAAATTTTTCTATCCCATATTGTTGTAAAAGATAAGCGAACGGTATATTTAATGATTTTTGGAGTGCTTGATTTGAATGAATAAGACCTATGTGTTCATCGACATAGTTTTTTGTTACAAACCCGTTCATTGAGAAAGGATAATCAGGTAAAAACGATTTTTCTGTGATCATTCCATTATCTAGAGCCGATGCATATAAAAAAGGCTTTAAGACACTACCTGTGCTCCTTTGGGCTTGAACCATATCAGTGTACTCTTGATTTTCTAGCCCTGTTCCTTTTACATTTCCTACATAAGAAACCACAGTTTTATCCTCTATGTCTAGTACTAATATTGCAATATTATCGATGAAATTTGCCTTTAATTTTCTACTTTCAGTCTTTGCAATTTCATTACATTTTTCTTGGACAATAGGATCAATTGTTGAATATATAACCGATCTTTTGGTTTTCTTTTTTGCAAAATTTAAATAATGTGATGCCTTTTGGGGCAATCTTTTTGGTCGACGCGGAATCTCTTCTATCAATGCACCTTGATAAGCAATGTCTGAGATTGTTCCATTTTTATTCAAGCGGAATAATAAATCATCTCTCTTATCTTTTAACTTTTCTCTATTCCTCTCTGTATGTATCAATCCAGGACTATTCGGTAGAACAGCGAGTAGACAAGCTTCTGCCCAACTTATGTTTTCTGGAGATTTATTAAAATACCTCCAGCATGCTGCATCAATCCCTATTACATTTCCTCCGTAAGGTGCATGAGAAGCATAAAGACTTAATATTTCATCTTTGGAATGTTTTAATTCAAGCCTTGTAGATAATATGATTTCTACGATTTTATTCGGTAGACTTCTTGAAGGATTTCCTTGATGTAATCGGATAGTTTGCATGCTAATAGTCGATCCACCACTAACAACTTTTCTTTGTTTAAGATTTAATTTCATTGCCCTCAATAACGCCTTGAGATCAAAGCCTATATGCCTATAGAATCTTTTGTCTTCAAATGCGATAACAGCTTGAACGTATTTTTCTGAAATTTTTCCTTGATTTTGAAAATGCCATTGCTCATCGGATGAAATCGTAGCAGATAATAAGGTGCCGTTCTTATCAAAAATAGCTGAAGCATAATTATTGTGCTGAAATAAAGGCTTTCTAAGCGAAAAGGCATACCATATTAATCCCAGCAGAAAGGCAAGTAGAATCAGTAACTTGAAGATTTTTTTGAAGAGTTTCATATGACCGCTTATAATGACTTAATGTAAGATAAAAAGTCTTCTCCGATAGGAATCATACGGGTTATGAATTAAACGCATTCTTGAATTTTATTAGTGTATAGCCTACTAGGTATTGTTTGTTCAATTTTATGAACGAACTATATTTAGTATAACTTTTGGGCTTAAAGCCCAAAAAATATAAAAGTCAAGTCATGTGCTTTAAAATTAAGCCTCAATATTTTCATGAATCCATGCTTTACTTTCTTTGAACGTTTCAAATACATGTTGCTCACTAACTAGATCAGGAATAATATCAATAGATTCAAGCATATAACGAGTCTGAACATTCAGGCCAATAAATAAAATATTTATTTCTTTTGATTCCAGATCAAGTACAATGTCTTCCAATGTATTCAATCCTGACTTATCCATATGTGGAACTCTTGTCAAATCAATGATTACATACTTTACTGAGTTAGGAATTTCATCAGCTAATGATCTTATTTCTTGAACATTACCGAAAAATAATGGGCCTTCTACTCTCTTAATTACAACTTTATCTTTTAAAGACGAAGGAAGTTTTTCAGTCGATTCATTAGAAGCTTCATCATCTAGTTTAATAACTTTAGATTTATTAGCAGACACATCAGCCATTTGCTTCATAAACATAAGTGTAGATATAACTAGACCAATTCCTACGGCATAAATCAAGTCCCAAAATACCGTGAGAAGAAGAACCACAATTAAAACAACTGCATCCGTCTTGGGCATGGATCGAATAGCTCGAAGACCTTTATAATCCATAACACCAATTCCTACAGAAATTAAAATTCCTGCTAAAACCGCTTTAGGAATTTGTTCTGCATATGGTCCCAAAACTAAAAGAACAACTAGTAAAAGTACGGCAGCAAACATTCCACTTAATCTTGTTTTACCACCCGCATCAATATTCACAACAGTTCGAATAGTAGCTCCTGCTCCCGGAATTCCTCCAAATACTGAAGCAACTACATTCCCTATTCCTTGACCCAATAACTCTTTGTTACTTTTGTGTTTCGTCTTCGTCATATTGTCTGCCACAACTGAAGTTAACAAGGAATCTATGGCACCTAACATGGCTAATGATAAGGCTGTGAAAATGTAAGGTAAGACTACGGATATTTTGAATTCGCTAAACATGGCAAGTTGAAATTTTGGGAAACCAGAAGGTATTGTCCCTATATTAGCTGCATTTAATCCGCCAAAAACTACAATCAATGTTACAACCAATAAAGCAACCAAGGACGAAGGAATAGCTTTGGTAATATACTTGAATCCATAGATAATAAATATGGTTAATAATGCTAACAAAAATTCAAGCCAGACTATGTTTTGAACAGCCTTTAATAGATATTTTAAAGAACCAAGAACTCCTGAAGAATCTCCTTTTACAAGAGTTTTTGCTTCTTCTAGCATTTCAGCATCGGTAATAACCTTAGCTCTTTTAACTGTTTCTTCAAAGTTTTCTACAACGAGCAATCCTTCGTTTGCTTCTTCTTGCAATATTTTATTTAGCATAACTTCTTTAGCCTGCGGCATGAAGTTATCAATATTTACTTGTTGATCGGCTGCATTGTATCCCATCAATGGCAACAACTGTGTAATTAATATAATAACACCTATTCCTGTCATAAATCCAGATACTACAGGGTAGGGGATGAATTTGATCAATCCACCTATTTTAATAACCCCAAAAAGTATTTGGAATAATCCAGCCATTAGAAAAACAAAAAGAATAGATGGAAGTGCTTGTTCTGCATTCCCATTATTTGATGTAATAATTCCAGCTATTATTAACATGCTCACCGCTGTCATTGGTGCTGTCGGACCACTAATTTGAGTATTAGTCCCTCCAAATAGACTCGCAAAAAAACCTATAAATATCGCTCCTATTAATCCTGCCGCAGCTCCTAATCCCGACTGATCTCCAAATGCTAATGCCAATGGCAAGGCAACAATTCCCGCTGTTAATCCTCCAAATAAGTCTCCCTTTAAATGAGCGAAGAAGCCTTTCTTTCCTGTTGTCGACATGTAATCGAGATTTATGTGGTTAATTTATAGAGTCGTGAAGTTCGTATTTTTTGTTGGTTCTCACGGATTTATTATAAAAATATTAAGCATTAATAGCCTGCGGCATGATCGTCACCTCTATTGTCTGCTGCTATTTCATAGCCTTTCTTAGTTACTAGAATTCCTTCCATTCTACCTATAGCTGAGCGCGTTTTTAAGTCATGCCCTTTTTCTTTTAATCCTTCTATCACCTTGTTATTAAGGCAGTCTTGTTCATAAAAAACTTCTTTTGGTTTCCATTGATGATGAAATCGACACGAATGAATAGCCTCAGCCATTGGCATTTCATATTCCATAACGTTAATGCATGCTTGAAAAACACTTGTTATTATGGTAGATCCGCCAGGTGTTCCTATAACCATAAAGAGTTCTCCTTTGTATTCTATTATCGTTGGCGTCATAGAACTCAACATTCTTTTTTCAGGTTCTATTTTATTGACTTCTGCACCAACTAATCCATACATATTAGGAAAGCCAACTCGACTGCTGAAATCATCCATTTCATTATTTAGCAAATATCCGCCATCCGCGATTACTTTGCTTCCATATGCTCCATTTAAGGTTGTCGTCAATGAAACTGCTGTTCCATATTCATCTACAATTGAAAAATGGGTGGTTTCTTCACTTTCTATGGTTCCATGTTCAATAGAATCAGAAAGAGAAGCCATTTCTGAAGAAAAATTACTCATTCTTATATCCATATATTCTTTAGAGGTCAATTCATCAACTGGAATTGGAAAAAAGTCAGCATCTCCCATAAAGTGAGCTCTATCAGAATACGCTCTTTTTTCAGCTTCGATAATAATATGCATATCTTCTGTGGAATGGAATCCTTGAAATTGATGATCATCTACAGCATTAAAAAGCTGAGCTAAAATTATTCCTCCACTTGAAGGAGGTGGCATAGAGTGAATCGTATAATCTTTATATTCGAATGAAATAGGATTTCTCCATTTTGATTCGTAAGAATCGAGATCATTTTGTGTGATTAGTCCACCAGAGGCTTTCATTTGAGCGACTAATGTTGAGCCGATTTCGCCAGAATAGAAACCTTTAGCTTTATTTTTTAGAATTTGTCGAAGGGTATTAGCTAATTCCTTCTGTATGAAAAGATCACCTTCTTTGTGCGGAGTTGATTGCGTGAAAGGGCTTTCTAAATTTGGGTTGTTTCGTATGAATTTTTCTTTTGAACTATTCAAGTTTTTTGCTTGATTCGCAGTTAATTTAAATCCATTTTCTGCCAATTCTACTGCCGGCTGCACTAATATTTCCCAGTTTTTTAATTTACTATACTTTTCGAATGCTGCTTCCATTCCAGCAACAGAACCCGGAACACCTACTGCTAAAATACCTTCAGTGCTCAATCCTTTTATAATTTCACCTTTTTCATCTTGGTACATTTTTTCAGTAGCTAACAGAGGTGCTTTTTCTCTAAAGTCAAGAGTAATTGCTTCTCCATTTTCATCTCTATAAACCATAAATCCTCCACCGCCAATATTTCCTGCAACAGGATAACAAACTGCTAAAGCAAATTGAACCGCTATTGCAGCATCGATGGAGTTTCCACCCTTTTTTAAAATGTCTACACCTATTGAAGTAGCCGATGGATGTGCAGTAGAAATTCCAGCTTTACTTACCACAATGTCCTTTTCAATTTGATATGGATTGTTAGTTTGTTTGCACGAATTAAAAGCTATAAAATGTAAGCTTATTAACAATATGAAAAACAAAGTCCTATTTTTTTTAACCATAGGGAAATAGTTTTAGTAAATTAAGTGTTATACCTTTGGAATAGAAATGCTTATTAATCCTAAAAGCAATTATCAACCATTGAATTGCCGTATATATAAAATAAAAATGAGTAATATTAAGAATTTTGCACTTATCATTATCCTTCTGTTCACTTTTTCATTTTGGGCTCAAGCCCAAACAAAATTTGTGAATGAATTCCTTAATATTGGCGTCGGTGCACGAGCACATGGTATGTTTCATGCCCAAGTAGCAACTGTAAATGATGTTACGGCAGCTTTATGGAATCCTGCTGGCTTAAGTCGCATAGATGCTCCGCTTCAAGCTAGTGCAATGCACGCAGAATGGTTCGGAGGTGTTGCCAATTATGATTATTTAGGAATTGCCAAGCAAATTGACGCCGACAAGCAATCTTATGCTTCGCTTTCTATTATTCGTATGGGAATTGATAATATTCCTTACACTTTAAATTTAATAGGCCCTGATGGAAGTGTGAATTATGACAATGTATCAGACTTTTCAACAGCCGATTATGCGTTTTTTGGCTCTTACGGTCAAAAAGTAGGGGACTTTTTACGAGTAGGCGCAAGTGCTAAAGTAATTTATCGCTCGATAGGTAGATTTGCCAATGCATGGGGATTTGGAATGGATGCAGGAGCTACTTACGAACTCCCAAGATTTACATTTGGCCTGACAGCAAGAGATATTACAACTACATACAACAGTTGGTCTTTTAATTTAACTGATGAAGAAAAACAAGTTTTCACCCAAACAGGCAATAGTATTCCAGTAACAAGCAGTGAACTTGTACTTCCAAGAGTTATTATTGGTGCGGCATTTCATAATAACAAAGAAAATTATGTTTCAAAGTATAGTTATACGATTGAAATGAATCTGAACTTAAATACAGATGGAAGAGCCAGTGGTTTAATTGCAACTGACCGATTCGCAGTAGAGCCTGTTATAGGTGGTGAATTTGGTTATTCAAATTTAGTATTTGTTAGAGCTGGTATAGGTAATATGCAGAGATTAGTAAATGATTTTAATGCCGATACGAGATCATTAAGTGTAACTCCTGCACTCGGTCTTGGATTGAAATTAAACAGATTTACTATTGATTATGCACTGAATAATATAGGTTCTACTGCAGGTGCAGGGAATTTGTATTCGCATATCTTTTCGCTTAGTATAGATTTTCAACCTAGAAAATCAGCACTATAACAATATTTTAGATAAGTATTCAGTTCATAGAATATATCTTATTCCAAGATATATTTTCCTTAGAAGAAAGAGTATTTAATTTAGACATCGATTTATGTCTACTAATG
>CAYOIL010000131.1:0-10988 GCA_964403985.1 uncultured Saprospiraceae bacterium | reverse complement strand
CATGCTAACTCTGACATTAGGGTTTTATATATTTGCCAAAATTCTATTTTCTGTCAGATAAACTTTCAATATTAAAAGAATATTGGGGCTATGAATCCTTTAGAAGTCCCCAAGATGAAATTATTGACCATATAACAAATGGTAATAATTGCATTGGTTTATTACCAACGGGAGCTGGTAAATCAATTTGTTATCAAGTTTCTGGTTTACTTCTTGATGGAATAACAATAGTAATTTCTCCTCTGATTGCTTTAATGAATGATCAAGTTGAAAATCTTAAATCTAAGGGCTTAAAAGCAATTTGTTTACATAGTGGCATGCATAAGGCTGATATAGATAGAGAGCTTGAAAATGTAATTTATGGGGCTTATGATTTCCTATATATTTCACCTGAAAGATTACAGACAGAAATTTTTAAAGCTAGAAGAGAACGACTCAATCCAGGGTTAATAGCGATTGATGAAGCACATTGTATTTCCCAGTGGGGCCATGATTTTCGGCCGTCCTACCTTATGTTGTCTGAATTAAAAGATTGGTTTCCTTCAGTTCCTATTGTAGCTTTTACTGCAACAGCTACAGAAAAGACTTTACA
The DNA here is from genome assembly GCA_964403985.1 of uncultured Saprospiraceae bacterium. Lineage (GTDB taxonomy): Bacteria > Bacteroidota > Bacteroidia > Chitinophagales > Saprospiraceae > JAHDFB01. Next base: position 10,396 of record CAYOIL010000131.1, on the reverse strand, counting down.
GGATATTAAAAAATACCTTGATTTGCTTGATGTAAAAGTCTTTCGAAAATCATTTGTAAAAGAGAATCTTAGTTATACAGTTTTAAAGAGTACTGAAAAATCAGAAGAGTTAATCTATTTGTTGAAAAGATTAACAGGTACTGGGATTATTTATGCAAGAAATAGACGAAAGTGTGAAGAAGTAGCATCTTTTTTTTTGAAAAATGGACATAATGCTGATTATTAGCTTGCTGGGCTAGATTTTAAATCAAGTAATGAAAAACAGAGAAAATGGTCCACAGGTGAGACCCAAATTATTGTTAGTACTAATGCCTTTGGAATGGGGATTGATAAATCCAATGTTAGATGGGTTATTCATATTGAGATTCCCCCTAGTATTGAAGAATATTATCAGGAGGCAGGAAGGGCTGGAAGAGATGGTGAAAAGTCATTTGCAATCCATTTATTTGATGATAAAGATATTGAAGTAAGTTTGAGTAATTTGAAATTATCTCAAGTTGATCATCATATCGTAAATGCTATTTATGAGAAACTCTATGAATTTTTACAGATACCTATGGGAGGTGGAGAAGGGGAGAGCTACGATTTTGATATAAATGCTTTTTCCAAAGTCAATAAAGTCCCATTATTTAGAGTGCTTAGTACTATTAAAGTTTTGGTAGATAATAATTTGATCTTTGTATCTGATTCTTTTTTTAGCCCTAGTACCTTGCACTTCTATATTTCAAGAGAACAATTAATAAGAGAACAATCTAATAGAACATTTTACCCGTTCTTATTAGCTTTGCTTAGGAATTATGACGGACTCTTTAACCATCCAGTCAAAATAAGTGAAGAAAAAATAATGAGATTAGTTAGTTCTAATTATGGAAGTGTAATGAAAAATTTGGAAAGAATAAATGAGTTAGAACTCGGCTTATATACCCCAAGAAAAACAACACCACAAATTAAATTTTTGCATCCTAGATTTGAAGCAAAGTCATTACCAATTGACTATGTTAAATTAAAAGAATTGAATGAGAATAAAGAAAATAAGTTAAATCATATACTTGACTTTATACTAGAAAATAATTGCAGAGAAGTAACAATTTTGAATTATTTTGATGAACTTACTAATGTGACTTGTGGTAGATGTGATATTTGTATGGATGCACATAATGAACAATTTACAAAAGCTGAACTTACTTCGTTTTATGAATATACAAAAGCTAAAGTAAATGTTTCAGTTCCTTTAATTGAACTCTTGCATTGGTGGCCGTATAATAAAAGAAAAAAGGTATTAGCTATGCTTAAACTTCTTGAAAATGAAGGCGAAATAAGTATTCAGAATAGGAAAGTCGAATATTTATGAAAAAACTTGTAATCACTATAACTAATAATATAAGTTTCGATCAACGAATGCTTAAAATAGCAGATCACTATTCCAAGAATTTTGACGTTACAATTATTGGAAGCAATACTAGAAAACCGCCCAAATTACAATCAAGAAAATTTAAACAACATAGAATTAAGACTTTCTTTAAAAAGGGCTTTTTATTTTATTCAGAATTTAATTTGAGGTTGCTTATTTTCCTTCTTAAAAATCGATTTGATATTGTTTATTCTGTCGATCTTGATACGATATTGACAGGGTATTGTTTAAAAAGGATTAAGGGGATACCTTACATTTTTGATGCACATGAATATTTTACTGAGCTTCCTGAATTAATTAATAGGACTTTCGTCCAAAAGGTTTGGCGATACATTGAGAATTTGGCTGTGCCATCGGCAGAATCTTGTGTTACTGTAAATATGGAGTTGGCTGAAATTTTTAAAGAGAAACACGGTCAAAATTTTTTGGTAGTAAGAAACACACCAATTGTAATACAAAACTGTACTTTTTATAAAGAGAATATATTTATTTATCAAGGAGCTTTGAATGAAGGAAGAGGAGTTGAACAGTTGATAGAAATGATGAAATATTTTCCAAAGTATAGGTTGGAAATTGCAGGTGATGGACCTTTAAGGGTCACTTTGCAAAAGTTAAAGGATAAACTGAAGTTAGATAATGTTATTTTCCATGGTATGCTTAATGCCGAAGAACTAAGACAATTAACATCAAAAGCAATGGTTGGTTTCAATTTGCTTTTGGGCGAAAGCCTAAATTACTATTATTCACTTGCCAATAAATTCTTCGATTATGTTATGTTGGAAACTCCTGTTATAACTATGGATTTTCCAGTTTACTCCAGGTTACTTAAAGAACATGAAGTAGGCATTTTACTTGAAAGTCTTGATGTTAATAAACTTGTAACAGCTACCAACAATATGATTTTGGATCCTATACAATATGATTTATTTGTAGATAATTGTAAAAGAGCGAAAAAGAAGTGGAATTGGGAAATTGATTCTAAGCAGCTAGACGAACTAATTTCAATATAGACCTGTTCTACTAGTGGATTTGCTCTTATTATTATATATTTGTAATACAAATTTTACCTATGCCTGTTTTAGAATTTATTTATGATCGCTTTTTACTTTCAACTAAAAAGAAAAGGTTTCGATCTCCAGGTATAAAAGATTGTAAGGTGGGAAACACTCCATTAATTCGACTTTTTCATTATTCAGGTAAATATGATAAGCTTATTTATGCTAAAATGGAAAGCGAAAATCCTACACGCTCAGCAAAAGATAGAGTTGCTGAATACATCTTAAAAAAAGGATTAAGAACTGGTAAGATTAATAGTAATAGCACTATAATCGAAGCTTCAAGCGGTAATACAGGTTTAGCTTTAGCAAGAATTGCATCCTTAAGAGGATTAAAATGTATTATCACAATTAAAGATAAAGTTTCCCCAACCAAGATTAAAGACTTGGAATTAATGGGTGCGCAAATTGAAATTTGTGACTCCAAAGCACCAAGAGGGCATGCTGATAATTATATAACAAAAGCCGAAAATCTTGCCAATTCAATTGATGACGCATATTATGTAAATCAGAATTTTAATCCTGATAATGCAAATGCTCATTATGAAACTACAGGCCCAGAAATATGGGAACAAACTGGAGGTAATATTACTCATTTAGTAGGTGCACTTTCTACAGGTGGTACTTTATGCGGAACAGCGAAGTATTTAAAAGAGCAGAACCCCAATATTAAAATTATTGGTGTAGATGCAAAAGGATCTGTATTAAATCAATATTACAAAGATGGAAAAGCTACAAATGTAATTGCAAGTTCATATAATATGGACGGTGTAGGTAAAAAGTTTGTTGCTGGAAATGTTGATTTTACACTTATTGACAGAATTATTCCAATAGCTGATGTAGATGCTTACAAAACATGTGTAGAGTTAAATAAAGAAGAATCAATATACGTTGGGCATTCTTCTGGGGCAGTAATGTTAGCAATAAAAGAAATGATAGAGTCCATAAGTTCGGATTCAGTAGTTGTAGGGATTTTTCCTGATCATGGTTCAAAATATGAAAAATCGATCTTTGATGATTCATGGTTACGTTCCAAGAAGTTTATTTAATACTCTACTATAATTAAATTGTATTTTCTTGTTTCAATATCGCCAATGTTCCATGGGTTGATAATAAAGTAGATAAGACAGGGGAGAGAAAAAGCCCAAGAATAGGTATAAATAAAATGGTTAAATATATTGCACCATAACCTATAGTCAATAAGCGATATTTTCTGTTGAATTTCACACTCTCTTTTATTGTTAAAAATCTTTCTAATGTGAGATCCATATTTCCTGCACCTGCATAATATGATTGGACTAAAAATAAAAGTGGAACAGACAATATCCCAACAAACGGGATTATTCCAATTAAAACAACTACTAGCGTTAGGATAATTTCGAAAAATAAACTTCTAAGCGAAAATTTTATTCCTCTGTAAACTGTTTCAACAAAATTGACATTTAATCGACCTAGATTAGGAGCTATGTTTGACTCTATTTTTTCACTTAACTTCCCCATTAATGGTCCTGTAGCAATTAGTAGGATATATTTATATAATATCAGGCCTAATCCAATGGAGAGTAATCTACCTGTCCATTTTCCTGCACCTCCTAGCTTTTCGCTTATCCAAGGAATAAAATCTAGTAATTGATCACCAAGAATACCACCGATGTACCAGCTAAATCCCCCTATTAAAATAAAAAGTAAGAATGCGATTAATCCCGATAATAAAAAATATGAAAAGAGTCCATATCGTCCTATTGAAGCTAAACTTTTACTTATCGAATTAAATAATATTGAAATCTGATTCATCCCAAAATATAAAAAACTCATCTATATTATTTACAAAATAATCAAGTAAATAAAACAGATGAGTTATAGAGTTCTTTAATTGCGAACAGAAGATATTAATGCAAGAGCATCCTTTACTTTTTTCGTAATTTCAGCATATCTTTCATTAGAAATAAGATCTTTAGAAAGAAGTTTAGATCCCATCCCTACACATATTGCACCGGCTGAGAACCAACCAGTCAAGTTTTCTTCAGTAGGAGAGACACCTCCAGTTGGCATTATGCTTGTCCATGGTTGGGGCCCTTTTATAGATTTTATAAAATTTGGTCCATACGTACTTCCTGGAAATAGTTTGACAACTTCACAACCCATTTCTTCTGCAGTTCCTATTTCAGTGAGTGAACCACATCCTAGCATAAAAGGTACCTTTCTTCTATTGCAAACTATCGCAATATCTTGCCTAAAAGAAGGTGTAACAACGAACTTTGCTCCATTCATCATATATAAAGAAGCGGCCGCAGCATCTGTTATTGAACCAACTCCCAGCATCATTTCTGGAAGTTCTTTTTGACAATATTTACTTAATTCTGCAAATATTTCATGCGCAAAAACACCTCTGTTTGTAAATTCTAATAATCTAGAACCACCTTCATAACAAGCTTTTACAACTTGCTTACAAACATTTAAATCTTCATGAAAAAACAAAGGAACCATGCCTTGCTTTTTCATCATTTGTATAACTTCTATTCTATTCATTTTAATTATCTTGAAACCCTTCCACTCTTATCCCCACTTAATAATTTCTCTACTTCTTCTATCGTTACTAAATTTGAGTCACCTTTGATAGTGTGCTTCAAACAAGAAGCAGCCACAGCATAATTCAATGCATCTTGATCGTTTTCATATGTTAATAGACCATAAATTAGTCCAGCCATGAAGCTATCTCCTCCTCCTACACGATCTACAATATGAGTTATATCATAAGATTCGGATTCGAATAAAGTATCACCATCGTATAAAACTCCTGTCCAAGTATTATGTGATGCTGAAATAGACCCTCGAAGCGTAGTAATTACTTTTTTAGCTCTGGGGAACAATTCCATTAACTGTTGCAGAACAGATAAATATGCTTTTCCATCTACTGAATCACCATGAGTTACATCAACATCTTTAGGATGTAAGCCAAAATGTTTTTCTGCATCTTCTTCATTACCTAAAATTACATCACAGCCTTCCACTAAAGCTGGCATTACTTCGTGAGGTTCTTTACCATATTTCCATAGCTTTTTTCTGTAATTTAAGTCGGTTGAAACAGTTACACCCATTTCGTTAGCAACCTTAATCGCTTCTAAACAAGCATCAGCTGCTCCTTGAGATAGTGCTGGAGTAATACCAGTCCAATGAAACCAGTCCGCATCCTTAAATATAGTTTTCCAATCAATCATTCCTGCTTCTATAGAAGCCATTGCAGAATATGCTCTATCGTAAACTACTTTACTACCTCGACTAACTGCACCAGTTTCAAGGAAATAGATTCCTAATCTTTCACCTTCTCTTAAAATACTATTCGTATTTACATTTCTTTTTCTCAGCTCCATTACCGCACATTCTCCAATGTCATTTTTTGGTATTCTTGAAACGAAATGACTATTAAGACCATAATTAGCTAAGGAAACAGCTACATTACTTTCACCACCACCATATACTATATCAAAACTATAGGTTTGAGAAAATCTTTTAAATCCTGGAGGACTAAGTCTTAACATGATCTCTCCAAAAGTTACAATCTTTTTCATTAAATTATTTTTATTTTCAGATTAGCTAAAAGCCAATCCACCATTTATATCAATATTATTGCCTGTTATAAAAGACGATTCGTCTGTGGCTAAATAACAGACTAAATCTGCGACTTCTTCAGAACTTCCTTCTTTTCTTAAAGGTGTTTTTGCAGCTACAGCCGTTCAAATTTCATCTTTAGTAAAATCATCGTGAAATTTAGTAGCTATAAGGCCAGGGCAAATTGCATTTACTCGAATGCCTTTCGGTCCTAATTCTTTTGCCATAGCTCGACTAAATGTAGTTACTGCACCTTTTGATGAACTGTACAAAGCAGATCCACCTCCTCCGCCATCTCTAGAAGCTAAAGATGAAAGATTAATTATTGAAGAACCCGATGGCATTAAAGGTGCAAATGATTGTGTAACAAACACAGTAGATTTAAAATTTACATTCATTACTAAGTCATAAAAATCTTCATCAAACTCTTGTAATATTTTTCTTGCAAATAAACCTCCAGCATTATTTACAAGGATATCCACGTTGTTGCCAAATGCTGAAATGGTTTGAGATTTTAAATAATCAATATCATCTAAATTCGATACATCGGCTTTAACCGCAATCGCTTTTTGCCCCAAGGCTATAATTTCCTTGACCGTTTCCAAAGCACCTTCTTCTGTATTGTAATAATTTACAACAACATTTGCTCCCTCTTTCGCAAGTTTTATTGCTATAGCACGACCAATATCTCTTGATCCTCCAGTTACCACAGCAACTTTACGTTTTAATTTAGCCATTAACTTTTATCTTAAATTCCTAGTGCTTGTCCACCACCAATTTGGATTGTTTCTGCAGTGATGAATGAAGCATCTCCACTTGCTAAAAATGCCACTACAGTTGCTACATCTTCAGGTTGTCCCAGTCTACCCAACATGATGTTATTTGCCCATGAAGCAAATACTTCTGGCTTTGTTGATTTTATTTGTTTGTGAAAATCGGTATCTATTGTACCTGGAGATACTGCGTTAACTCTAATTCCATATTCTGCTAAATCTTTTGCTAATGCTCTCGTAATTGCATGAACTCCTGCTTTAGATGTACCATAGATTCCAGCACCAGGTCCACCTGCATTCCAACCTGCATTTGAAGTGAAATTTATTATAGTCGGATGAGTACCTTTCTTAAGATATGGAATAGCTGCCCTTGATGCAAAAAACACAGAATCAAGATTTAAAGCCATCACTTTTCTATAGAAATCAGTCGTCATAACTTCAAAACGTGATCTTCCTCCTAGTCCACCTGCATTATTTACTAAAATATCAATTTTGCCATATTTAAATCCTATAGCTATCACATTTTCATCAACCATTTCCTCATTCGTTACATCAAATGCATAAAATTCAGCTTCTACTCCTAAATCTTTTAATTCTTGTAATCTTGAAGCCCCAGCACTTTCATCAAGTCCATTAATAATATTTTTGGGCTTAAGCCCAAAAATATTTCATTAAATTCCGTTAACTCATATTTAATTCTGTAGTTTAAAGTTCCTTTGAGATTCATAATTTATGCAGAATAATAAGTAGATATTTTATAAGGTGTTAAACTTGCTTTTAAATTATATATTTCTGTGTTTTCTTTTTATTGTTCCGTGATTTTTAATTCTATTAGAACTCATAAATAAAATAACTGTTAACTACTAAAATACTAGGAGAATTATAAACTTAAAAATATCTTTGTGGCATGAGTAAAAAAGGAAGAGTGTTAGTTGCAATGAGTGGAGGTATAGATAGTACCGTTACTGCTATGATGCTTCATGATCAGGGATATGAGATTGTAGGAATTACAATGAAAACATGGGATTATGCTGGATCAGGTGGATCAAAAAAAGAAACAGGTTGTTGCAGTTTAGATTCAATTAATGATGCCCGGGAAATTTCAGTAGATATGGGATTTCCACATTTCATTATTGATATCAGAGAAGAATTTGGTGACTATGTGATTGATAATTTTGTTAATGAATATTTATCAGGTCGAACACCAAATCCTTGTGTACTATGTAATACACATATAAAATGGTCTGCACTATTAAAGCGTGCCGATGCAATGGATTGTGAATTTATTGCAACTGGTCATTATGCTAAAATTGCAGAAAATAATGGAAGAAAGTTTATTCAAAAATCTAAAGATTCTTTAAAAGATCAATCTTATGTTTTATGGGGCTTATCTCAAGAATGTATGGAAAGAAGCCTTTTTCCATTAGGACCATATAATAAATCTGAAGTTCGCCAAATGGCTGCTGACTTTGGATATACTGAGTTATCCAAGAAAGGTGAAAGTTATGAGATTTGTTTTGTGCCAGACAATGATTATCGCTCTTTTTTAGATCGAAGAGTTCCTGATTTAGCTGAAAAAGTTGCTGGAGGAGATTTTGTTGATATTTCAGGAAATATTCTTGGGAACCACAGAGGTTATCCCTATTTTACAATTGGTCAAAGAAAAGGTTTAGGTCAAGCATTTGGAAAGCCAATGTATGTTACTGAAATTAAACCATACACCAATACGGTGGTACTAGGAGATGTTGATGACTTGATTCGAAATGGAATGACTGTTGGCCAAGTAAATATTATGAAATATGATACTTTACCCAAAAACTTAGAAGCTTCGACAATGGTTCGCTATAATGATCCTGGTACTCTTAGTGTATTAAATCAAAAAGGTGATACTGTCAATGTTGAATTCTTAGCTAATGTAAGAGGAGTTGCTCCAGGTCAAAGTGCTGTATTCTATGATGGAGAAGATGTTATAGGAGGAGGAATTATTCAGTCGGGTTTTATGTCGGATTTTAGTTAAATCTCTTCAATTAAAGCATTATTCACACTAAACTTTAAGTTGTAACCGTATTAGTATTATAATCAATCTCAAATGAAAAATCTTTTAAAAGTTGTTTTATTAGCTCTTTGTATCCCTGTTTTTATGGCTTGTCCATCAGAAATTGGTGAATTCGATATCGATTTTGGATACGAATTTTATCCTATCGATAAAGGATATTATTGGGAATACAAAGTTGATAGTGTCATTTACACAGATTTAGGAGCAACGGTTGACTCTACTACTTCATTCATAAGAGAAGATATAGTAGAACAGTTTGTTGATCAAACAAATGATACAATTTATCGAATCGAAAGACGATTTAAAACGGATGCTAGTGCAGAAGGATATCCCACGGATGAATGGGCAACTTCTGTTAATGAATCTCTTGTTACACGAACTGAAGAAAATCTAAAATATATAAAGTTAGTATTTCCATTAGATGACGATACAAGTTGGGAAGGAAATGCTTTTATAAATGAAAATACTATAATTAATGTAGCAGGTGAAAGTTTGGTTTTATTTATTGAGTGGGATTATAAAGTTCTTTCTAGAAATGCTGAAGAAATAATAGGAGGTATTACATATAGTGATGTTATTACTGTTCAAAATGCTGATAATTTCAATCCTGATTTACCAGTTTCTGAGCAAAACAAGTTAGAAAGAAGAGTTGTAATTGAAAAATATGCAAAAGATATCGGACTAATTTATAAACGTCATATGATACTTGACACTCAGTGTTTGACAGAAGAATGTGAAACAACTCCATGGGAAGAGAAGGCAGAAAAAGGGTATATCATGGAAATGACTTTGGTAGATTATGGAAAGTAAATATTCTAAAATTGGAAGCTTACAAAAAAGCTTTGGAACTGACGGGTTTATTAAGTTTAAGCTTTTCTCTGATTACAAAGATGAACTAGAAAAGCAATCATTTCTATGGATTTTACAAGACGATTATTATGTTCCATATCGGGTTTTAGATATTAATACCTCAAAAAGACTAATTAAGTTTGATGATATTAATTCAATTGAACAAGCTATAAAAATTCATAATAAATCATTGCATATTATATCTACAGAAATACTTGATGAAAATGAAGGTGATGTAGATTTATTTATAGGTTATGACTTGTATGATGACAAAGACTTTGTATCTAAAATCACAGAAATTCGTACAATAGCTGGTTTTTTATATGGAGTTATATTGTTGCAAGAAAAAGAAGTGTTATTCCCTTTTCATGAAGATTTAATTCTTGAAATTGATCCAGAAAAAATGTTAGTTAGAATGGATTTACCCGAAGGAATCTTTAACTTATAAACTATTTTGGTTTTAGGACAACTGAACCTAAGATTTTATTAATTGTTGCAATATCTTCTTTCAGTTTTTGATAGACTTTTAATTTAATTATCAATTCAGGCGAATTTGCAGCTGAAAGTGTTTCAATATCTTTCCGATTTTGTTTTAAAATCCCTATTAACTTTTTACTTTTTAGTCTTAAGATTGCATTAATGC
>CAYOIL010000130.1:0-11016 GCA_964403985.1 uncultured Saprospiraceae bacterium | reverse complement strand
AGCCAACAGGATAGCAAAAAATCTTATTAAACCTTTTCCTTGCATTATTTTTTAAATTATATTAATAGATTGTTTTTAAAAAAACTCCGCAAATATAAGTCTTTTATTAGATTATCAGCCCTATATTGACAACCTTAATTAAATCATTTTTTTAAAAAAGATTTTTATCTAAAGAATTGAAAAAGAATAAGCTATATATAAACTGTTTTACATATTCTTTTTTTTTCATTATTCCCCTTCCATATTTTCTTCGAAAGTTACCTATCTTGAGTTTCTAAACGAACATAATTGATCACATGTAAAATACTAGTTATTTTACCAAAACTCGAAACAATGGGAATATTTGATTTTTTTAAAAAAGCCGGTACAAAGGTCTTTAAAAATGAAGAATTAGAAGCAGTTAAAGAAGAGGAAGCACACGCACGTAAAGTTAATCTTCTTGAAAACGTTGTAGAAAATGTTGGATATGAAATTGAAAACTTGAATATTGAATTAAATGATGACACAGTTGTCATTCACGGTTCAGCCAATAACCAAAGTGAAAAAGAAAAAGTTATCTTAGCTCTTGGTAATGTTGACGGAATAGCTGCTGTAGATGATAGACTAAGCGTTGAAGAAGAAGTTCCAACGTCTACTTTTTACACAGTAAAAAGCGGAGATACATTGTCAAAAATAGCTAAAGCACAATACGGAAATGCAATGAAATATATGGAAATTTTTGAAGCAAATCAACCAATGCTATCAGATCCAAATAAGATTTACCCTGGACAAGTTTTACGAATCCCTTCCCTTGATTAATCAATCAAACAACTAATTACTAACCTAATGTTTGAGGTCAATTTATAAAAAACAAATTGACCTCTTTTTATTGATTAAGCCCCTGAAATCAGGTTAATTCTAAATTATCGATTCATCCATTTTTTTAACTTTCGAATGTTATCTGCAGAAATAAAAATTTCAAAACCAGGATCGATTTTAGTTTTTACTAATAATTTGTTTTTTGAATATGGCACTAACTCTTTGACATTTTCAATATTTAAAATAACTTTTCGATTCGCCCTATGAAAAGTTAGTTTGTCAAGTTCAATTATCACTTTTTCCAAAGTATAATTCACATAATATCGTTGACCAGTGTTACTAATTACGTAGCAAGCTTTATTTTCTGCATAAAACATAGCAATATCCTCCACATTTATGTATCGAACTTTATTTCCTACTTGGACAAGAAATCTTTTCTTAGAGCTAACTTCTTTATTTTCTATAAAATTCAGAAGACGCTGATAATCAATTCCTTGATTTGTTATTTTTGTATATAAATCTTCATATTTATTTAATGCTTTACTTAAATCTTCTTTTTGGATTGGTTTTAATAAATAACTAAGACTTATATGGTCAAATGCTTTTATTGCGTACTGATCATAAGCTGTTATAAAAATTATCGGTTTTTCTATTTTTATTTGTTCCAATATTTCAAATGAACTTCCATCTCCTAGATGAATATCCATTAATAAAAGATCAATATTATCGATTGATTCAGTGAGAAATTTCACAGATTCTTTAATTGTAGCCATTACTTTTACAATCTTAATTTCATGATCCATTTCAGTCAATAATCGTATTATTCTTTTAACTGCTAATTCCTCATCTTCTATAATTGCTATTCTTATCATTTTAATTCTCTATTAATGGAAGATGAACTGTAAATTCATCTTTCGAATCAATAATTAGTGGTGTTGATTGGTTTAATAAACGATAGGTCTCTTGCAACTTTTTCAATCCCAAGCCAACGCCTATTTTCTTATTATATCGTAGCTTCTTATTATTTGAAACAATTAGCATATTACCTTTACTTTTTAACGTAATAATTAATGGTTCTTCAATCGAAGCAACATTATGTTTTATAGCATTTTCAATTAACAATTGTAACGATAATGGAGGTATAAATAAATCATACAATTCTTTACTTATAGAATTTTCAATTTTCAAACTATCACCTAGTCTAATATTCAACAAGTATAAATAAGACTCCAAACACACTATTTCCCTTGACAGTAAAACAACTAATTCATCATTCATCTCTAAAACATTTCTATAAACTTTAGAGAATTGATTAATAAATGTATCTGCTTTCCCACTATCATCATGAACCAATTCAGACAAAACATTAAGGCTATTAAACATAAAATGTGGGTCTAACTTTTGTTGGAGTGAAATAAGCTTTAAACTCAATTGTTCTTTTTCAAGTGATTTTAGCGACAGTTTTAACTCATTACTTTCATAAAAGTTAATCCAAGCTTCATAAATTGTTATAATCACACATCCAAAGAAAAAACACATAAAAAGTGCCTTTAAAATTATAACATAGTAAGACTCAACTAAGTCATTACTATTAATAAGAATACAATAATATATTAGTAAACCTAATATTGTAGCTATTAAATTTATACTAGCAATTTCAACCAAAAGCCTTAACCAATTATACGAATTAGAAATCTTATTTTTAATTTGTACTATAAGATCTGGCCCAATTAAACCAAAAATAACAATAGGAATAATGGGTGTTAATATGCGTAAATTAATTTTTTCGATAATTTCATTATCAACTTCGTGAAAATTATCATGAGCAAAAAAGAACATTGTAAACAATATAAATAAGCTGATACTCAGCGTTAAAGTAATTATTAACAATATTCTTGACTTGAGTTTATAAGGATTCATTTGAGAAATATCTGTTATGATAAAACAAAAGTATTAGTTATTACCTTTTATATAAGATTTTAGAGGATGAACCACGACATTCGTGTTGTCAACACCATTACAAACAGAGTAAAGTACTACTAACCTTTCTACTATTTCCATCATTTCACACCATAAATTCCGTGTTTCGTCTTATTTATATTCCACTTAACGTATCATGAATCTATATTTGAGTCACAAACAAATTAATATGAAAATAAAAGCGATAATAATATTACTTATCTGTACAGCTTTGGGGCTTCAAGCCCAAGATTTTACGGTCAGTGGATATTTAAAAGATGGTTCTTCAGGAGAAGAACTTCTATATGCTACAGTTGCAGTAGAAGGAACATCAATTGGTGCAAATACAAATTTGTATGGATTTTATTCACTTACATTACCGGCAGGAACCTACACACTTGTGTATTCTTATATAGGATATGAATCAAAAAGAGAAACAATAATTCTTGACAAGAATGTTGAACTTGATGTTGAAATTACAACAGCATCTAGTCAACTTGATGAGATCGTAGTAACTGCGGAAGCCGAGGACGATGAGAACATTACCAACACAGAAGTTTCAGTTGTTACATTGGATGTAGCCAAAACAGCTAAGATACCTGTTTTACTAGGAGAAAAAGATGTTTTTAAAACACTTCAACTTCTTCCTGGTGTTGCGAGTAATAGTGAAGGTGGAAGTGGATTTTTCGTAAGAGGTGGTGCAACAGATCAAAATCTTGTATTGCTTGATGAAGCTCCTGTTTATAATGCATCACATTTACTTGGGTTTTTCTCTGTTTTCAACTCAGATGCTTTAAAAGATGTAAAATTATACAAAGGTGGAATTCCTGCTCAATATGGAGGAAGAGCATCATCAGTTATGGACATTCGTATGAAGAATGGAAATATGAAAGAATGGGAAGCTTCAGGTGGAATAGGTCTTATTTCTTCAAGAGCTACTATAGAAGGACCTATTGTAAAAGACAAAGGCTCAATAATCTTATCAGCTAGACGAACATATGCTGATGTTGTAGGACGATTATTTACAGATCTTCTAGATGGAACAAGTCTGTTCTTTTATGATTTAAATGCAAAAGCAAACTATAAAATAAGTTCAAAAGATAGAATATATGTATCTAGTTATTTTGGCCGTGATAAACTGGGAATAGAAGGTTTTGGTTTCGACTGGGGAAATCAGACAATTACTACTCGATGGAATAGGACAATTAACACCAAGTTATTTTTGAATACGTCAGTAATCTATTCTGATTATGATTATGGTTTCGAGATCGAAGCTGGAGAAATAAAAGTTGATTTATCTGCTGGAATCTTCGATTATACAGTAAAACAAGATTTTAATTACTATCCTAATCCCAATAATAAAATCGGCTTTGGGTGGATATCAAATCTCCATAGGTTTAAGCCAACTACCTTTGTATTTAATAATTCAGAAACTGAAAGTGAAGTTGAAATTCAAACAGCCTTAGAATCAGGAATTTATGCTAGTAATGAACAGAAAGTTGGATCAAGCCTAACATTAAACTATGGACTAAGAGTTAGTATGTTTAACAATATTGGCCCTTACACAGAAAAAGAATATGATGATAATGGTTCTATAATTTCCGAAACAGCATATGAGGCAAATGATTTCTACAATACTTATTTAGGATTTGAGCCAAGATTATCAGGAACATATTTATTAAATGATAAAAGCTCTGTTAAGTTTTCATACAATCGAAACTTTCAGTATCTGCAATTACTAGAAAATTCTAATTCTGGAACTCCTACTGATGTTTGGATTCCATCAACTCCAGTTGTTAAGCCTACAATTGCAGATCAAGTTGCTGTTGGTTATTTTAGAAATTTCAAAAACAACGAATACCGTTTTTCAACTGAAGTGTATTACAAGGTTCTCCAGAACACCGTTGATTTTAAAGATGGTGCTGAAATTTTTGGAAATGCTGATTTAGAAGCCGAATTAATTTTTGGTCAAGGAGAGGCTTATGGATCAGAGTTTTTAATAGAAAAAACAAAAGGTAAATTTACTGGATGGGTTTCGTATACTCTTAGTCGAGTAAGAAATAGAGCAGATGAAATCAACAATGGTGAGTGGTATTCGGCTCGTCAGAACAGAACACATGATCTTTCTGTTGTAGGGATTTATCAAATTACACCTCGAATTAGTTTTTCTGGAAGTTGGGTGTATTACACTGGTGATGCTGTCACTTTTCCAGCTGGAAAATACTTTATTGACGGAACACTTGTCAATTTATATACTGAAAGAAACGCAGACAGATTACCTGATTATCACAGGCTCGATTTAGGAATTACATGGATTATAAATAAAAGTGATCGTTTTTACAGTGATTTAAATGTATCGGTTTACAATGCATATAATAGAAAAAATGCATACACAATTACATTTGCAGAAAACGAAGATGGTCAAACAGAAGCAACAAGACTTGCATTATTTGGAGCTATTCCTTCACTAACATGGAATTTTAGATTCTAATTAAAATTATAAAAATGAAATATTTACAATATATATTATTATCTGTTTTGGGTATATTCTTCTTTACTTCTTGTGAAGATGTAATTGTGCTTGATTTAGATAATTCAGAACCAAGAGTAGTAGTAGAAGCTGTTGTAGACATGAATACACAGAGTATTGCTATAGATTTAACATTAACTAATGATTTCTATGATAATGCAGATCCTGTAAAAATAACGGATGCTATCATCAATCTTTCTAATGAAAGCGGAGAACAAACAGAAATACCTGTTAATGCAGATGGAAGTTATAGCTTATCACCAATAAACATCGTTGAAGGCGAAAATTATACACTTGAAGTTAATGCTAATGGTGAAACATTTACAGCTATTTCACAAGCTCCTTTTTCAGTAGATTTAATAGGAATTGATACAATTCTGAATGAACCATTTTTCGGATCAGGATCTCCATTTTATCAATCTCTTTTTAGATGGCAGGATCAAGAAGGCACAGAAAATTATTACCGTTTGAAAGCTTTTATTAATGACACGCTTTCTGGACCGTTAGCTTTTTACAATGACAATGGACTTGATGGCCAGCTTTTTCTACGTCCATTAATGGCAGCTGTGTTTCCTGGTGATAGTGTAGAATTCCAATTAATAAGTATTGACAAAAATACTCATGATTATTTTTTACAAGTTGCCACTGTTCAAGAACAGGGTTTCGGTGGAACCACTCCATTCAATCCTAGAGGGAACTTTGACAATGATGCTTTAGGCTATTTTGGAATTAAAACTACCAATTCAATAAGTATTCAGTTTTAAGTCAATGGGATAGAGATAGTAAGGGCAGCATGAAATGCTGGTGCGTAGCACGGAACAAAGTGAACCCCTGAATAGCTCGGCATTAATGATTCCCAAAGAATCATTAATGATCCCCCAAAAGAAATGCTTAACTTCGTTTTATGATTTCATTTTTATATAATGTAATTAAGCTAATTCTCATCCTTACTTTGCCTTTTATATTAATGATAAGGGGTTCGGTCTTCTTCCATCTAGGCAAAGGCCTTCATTATAGTATATCTCTTTTAATATCAGCAGTCCTGACTACTGTTTTATTAGTTATTTATTTTTCAATAATGTATGGAAAACTTACTAAAAAGAAGACTAAAATACGCTACATGCGTCGGCGATTTACCATCATGTTCTTTCTTGTAGGCTTTTTCGTTTTGTATGGAATCGTAAATTTATCAGACGCGAATGCTAAAAGTTCGCAGGTCAAAAAAGAGTTTACTGAATTGCATCCTATTCTTAGATTGGGTTGTAGTACGATGTTTCTATTCGACAGAAAAGCGATTATGACAGATGGGGCAAGGATTCCTGAAGATTACAAAAAAATGGGACTTAAAACGAATAGTTCTTCTTTGCATTATAAACAAAAATCAGGTTTTGTACACGCTATCGATCTACGAACAAAAGGTAGATGGGAGCCAAGGAATCAAATGCTAGAATGGTACTTTAAAGGTATGGGATTCAAAATCTTACGCCATATAGGAACTGCAGATCATTTACATGTTGCTTTACCTGTAAAATAAGAAGAATTAGCTATTCATCCATTGTTTAAATTCTGGAGTTTTCTGACGGCTAACTATAAATTCAGCGTTTTCTACATTTTCAATTTTCAAAAGAAGTCTATGATTTGTGTATGGTTCTAGTCTCAAAATAGAAGTCTTTTTTACTGCCTGACCTCTGTTAATCCTGAAAAACATTTCCTTTTTTACCGATAGCAGAAACTTATCCATAGTTTCATCAAGAATATATCTTTTCGTACTCGTAACTGCAAAAGTGATACTGTCCGATGAATATAGATAATTGATGTCCTTAACCTTTATCTGAACAAAACCACTACCCTCTTTTACCAGAATTCCTTCTCGCGTTTCATTCTTCTCACCTTGCATCATCTGCACTAAAGAAGCTATTGACGATTGATCAATTATCGCCTTTTTATTCTTTATGAATTTATCAAGCGACACTTGTAAATCCCTTTGTTTTACGGGTTTTAATAAATAATCAACACTATTAAATTTAAAAGCTTTTATGGCATATTGATCAAAGGCTGTTGTGAAAATTATAGGACAATCGACCGTTACTTTTTGAAAAATCTCAAAACTCAAACCATCGGCTAATTGAATATCCATAAAAACTAAATCAGGAGCAGGGTTTTTCACAAACCAATTAGTAGCTTCTTCTACAGAATCAATGATATCAAGGACTTTATAAGGAACATTGCATTCCGAAAGAATTTTCTGCAATTGATTCGCAGCACGTGGTTCATCTTCAATGATCAAAACTTTCATATATTCGACTTTTGAAAAATTGGTAATATAACTGTGAAATGGGTCTCAGACTGCTTAACAATAGGGATTTGCTTTTCAGTCAACTCATATCTCTTTTTTATATTTTCTAAGCCTAACTTTGTAGAAGGCATTTTTGTGCTTTTTAATTGTAAATTATTGGATACTTGGAGGGTATCATTAGTCGAAGAAACTTCGATTAATAATGGTTTTGCTTTAGATACAACATTATGTTTTATTGCATTTTCAAGTAAAATCTGTATACTCATAGGGATAATCGTTTTTTCCAGCTGAGCTTCAGGAATATTCCACTCGATCTGTAAATTATCACCAAATCGTTCTTTTTGAATGTGCAGATATGATTTTGCAAAGTCTATTTCTTCTTTCACGCTTACAATGTTGGTATTTCCTATATCCAATATGAAACGATAGACATCCGCTAAATGGTCGACAAAAGAAGTAGCTTGTGTTTTGGGATCGTTTTCTATTATGTCTCGTAAGGTATTTAAACTGTTAAATAAAAAATGAGGGCGTGCTTGATTTCTTAAAGCATCTAGCTGTGATTGTACTACGATTTGTCTGGTTTGTTCTTCCTTAATAATCGATTTTTTTAGCTTATTTAAATAATAAATAACTTCATAAATAGATAAAATCATAATACTTATTATTCCCACAACTGCGTGAGCTCTACTATCTCCAGAATGAAAATCAGGACCAAAAACTTGTTTGAAAATCAAATTCCCGATTAAGTTAATCGTAGAAATTGTAAGGATTATAAACACAAACAAGATGAGATACCTAGTAAGCGAATCCTTTAAATTAGGTAATCTTTTCCTTAGCAAAATCATTGCTTGTCTCATTACCAACCAATTCAGACCAGAAAAAATAGCAGCAATAGCAATACCAATCCCAGTTTCGACATAATTCCCATTCCCTCGACCAAAAATAAAAGTTGTAATAAGACCTAATATAGGGATTCCCAATAGCATAAACCATGTATCGTTAAATCCGATATACTTGTATTTATCCTTACTATTCATTTAAGATAAGCTTAATGCGATTAATGGGATTCCGTTTGCAGCTTGATAAAAAGTGAGTGCAATCAATCCAATATATGAAATTCCAAATAATCCAGTAGCAATTCCTGATTTTAAAGGTGAATTTGACCATATTTTAGTAAACATAAAACCTACAATAGGAATAATTTGGATAGCATGGATTCCGAAAAAGTGTGCAATTCTAAGATCGCCGCCATTAAGAGACCAATTTACTATAGGCAATCCTTTCCCACCATCATCAATTCCTACATTATGGGCCATCTGATCAATCATTTGCCCTCCCACATAACTACCATATAACATAGCTATCCATCCCAGAAACAAGGCAATTAAGATAGCAATTTCAACTTTCGGCTTTCTTCTTAGCGTATCAATCAAAAAAACAATCATAGCCAATACACTTAAGCTAATTAAAAACCCCATAATGGCGAATAAAATACCATCATAAGCAGAGTTCATATTGTAATGAGATTTCACACCTCTAGCTGCTTGTGTTATAATAATGAGGATATCAATCGATGTGGACCAAGCAATTAAATGATTAATAAAATTCTTTTTCCGCTTTCCATAGTTGTATAGATGTGTGAAATAACCAACTGAATAAACAAAAATAGCACCAGATATTCCAAATTTAAATGGTTTTAGCCACACACTAACACCTAATAAAGTACGATCATCAAAGATCATTCCGCCTATAGAAATTACTGATAATGCTAATAAAAACAAGGCGTGGTAATAGGTGATTTTACTGTTGTTTTTTACAATTGTGTTGATCTGATTGAAATAGCTCATGAGTTTGATTTTTTGAAAAGAGTGATGAAAGAAAACAGAAGAAAACCAATTGGTCCAAGCATGAAAGTTCCAATGAGACAAGGTGCCATAAGAATGGGATGTATACCTATAGTTTTGTTTTTCTCAAGCATCCACATGCCGATTAATAGATCAAATGCTAAATAATGAACCCAGCCAGCTAAGACTGCATCTTCTACAGTGAATAAGTTCATTACAGATTCTAAAGAACTAAAGTCGAAAGAACCACCTTGTATCAAACTTCCGATAATATATAAGGCGTAAACAAGTGAAAGAATAATAGGGATTAACTTATATTGGGTTAGCCAGTTTGTTACTTTCCATTTCGGAAGGAGTATCATAAGAATCCACATTGGCATTGCTAATGTGCTGACTATAGAAAAGACTTGAGAAGGTGTCATAATGAAGATTATTTAATAATTAATACTTCAAATATGAGCACAGATTTAGCTTAAAGCAAGGTCTTTCTGTTGAACCGTCGTAAAAATAGGTTGAATTGTAAAAAGTAGCTTTACAATCGAATAATATGCAATAAAAATCAGTTCACTCTATTTCTTTCTACACCATTTTTAAAAGCTTTTACATTATCAGAAACAATCTGAATCAGTCGCATTCTTGCTTGTTTACTCGCCCATGCTTGATGTGGTGTAATAACACAATTATCGAGTTTGATCAATGGGTTTTCTACAGGTGGTTCTGAACTTAATACATCCAGGCAAGCTGCTCTTATTTTATTCTTTTTAAGGGCTTCCGCCAAATGCTTTTCATTTATAACACCTCCTCTTGAAGTATTAACTAGAATAGCATGTGAGTTCATTTTGTCTAAAAAAGTGGAGTTCACCATTTCCTTTGTAGCTTGAGTCAAAGGCGTATGAATACTTATTATATCACATTCTTTAAAAAATCTTTCTTCAGTAACAATTTGGATTGAATCATCCTCAATTTCTAATTTTCTGTGTGGGTATTCTTTAATTAAGATGGTTGACCCAAAAGCTTTAAACAATTTTGCTGTTGCTTGGCCTAAGCTCCCAAAACCTATAAATCCTATTGTCTTTGAGCTTAATTCTTCAATAGGTTCATCATAGTAAGTGAAATCTCTATTGTTTTGCCATCTGCCTTTGTTTACTGTATTAGCATAATACCCAACCTTATTTAAAACGTGTAAAACCATAGCCAAACAATGTTGAGCAACTGAAGAATCGCTGTAATTGGCAGCATTTAATACTGGAATATTTTTCTTAGCAGCGTAATCAGAATCGACGTTGTTATATCCAGTTGCTGAAACACATATACATTTTAATTTAGAACAAGAATCGATTGTTTCTTTTGAAATTATGGTCTTGTTAGCGATTATAATCTCAGCATCTTTTACCCTTATTAGCAAATCATTTTGCTGAGTATGCTCATATAAAACCACTTCTTCCATTTTGAAATATCCTTCCCAAGGAATATCTCCAGGATTCATCGTTTTGTAGTCAGTGAACACAATCTTCATACGGCTATTTTTGATCAAATATAACCAACCTTCATATATTTAGCATTTTTAATAAATTAAGTTGTAATTTTCA
>CAYOIL010000129.1:0-11045 GCA_964403985.1 uncultured Saprospiraceae bacterium | reverse complement strand
TACTCACATCAATTTCCTGAATCCCACTCATAGAATTAACCGCTTTAAATATCCCAGTATTTGGATTTGGGTATAAACCAAAATCAATGATACTACCTATAAATGCTTGATATAACTCTGGATTTGAAAGCTGATCTACTGTCTCCACAATACTTATTTCTTTGCTAAATTTCTTTGCACAAGCATCCACTTCAACTACAAAATCAATAGTGTAGATCCCCGGCTCCGAAAACACAAACACACTCCGATTCTCAAGAACCTGAATGATCTCCACTCTCGTTTCATCATATACATAATAACTAGAATCTACAGTCGGAAAAGATATATCCACTCCCGCTATCGGCGTATTCATAAGCCCCTCTGCAGGTAATAAAAATCCTGCCCCTCCAAAATTATCCTCTTCCTGTATCAACTCAATTTCTTCCTCTACTGAACAACTTATTCCATCCGACGAAACGACCACATACTGCCCCACTTCACTCACTTCCACTGAAATCCCCTCTCCTATCAACTCCCCTTCATAATACCATTCATGAGCCCACTCCTCATTTCCAACCAATAATAAAACACTATCCCCATAACATATAACAATTTCTCCATCCCCTTCATAATCAGTCACTAAACTCTCACCTTCATATACCTCAAAACTCAATAATGCACCGCATCCCTGAACATCAACAACCTCCACACTGTAAGTCCCCTGTTCTAAATCTGTTCGTATCGAATCCATTGAACCATCTTCCCACAGCCACTCATACGGACCTTCCCCATTTATTACATCCAACACTATTTCTCCCAATTCTCCATCACATAAAATCCCCTCAAAACTCACAGTATCAATCAATAATTGATCTGTACCTCCTATCTCAAATGAATAAAATAAAGTATCCAAACAACTATACCCTGGATATAAAACCATCATTTCATATTCTCCAGCACCCAATCCATCAAAATATGAAGTATCCTGAAACACCAAACCATCTATACTATATATCGCATTCGAAACATCTACATTGAAATCCAAATTAACACTGCCCGTCATCGAACCACAAGAACTCTCTACAAATTGGCTTTCCTCAACAAAAACACTATCTACAACCAATAAATCTATTGAATATTGAACCTCACAGTTGCCTTCTTCTATACTTATTTCGTAACTGCCCGTTTCCATAAATCCGTACAAACTATCTCCTTCACATATTACACTATCTAGACTTACTGAATAAAAATCAACTATTTCAACTTTATAAGTTGCAAGGCTATCACAGATTTCTCCTATATCATAATACTCTGAAAACTCAAACTCCTCAGTGTAAATTACACCATTAATTTCAACCGAATCTCCTTCACATATTTGATAAACTTCAAGTGAAGAAGGAACTTCTTGTACCGTTAAATCCAATTCTACATTTATCACACAATCATCACCTAAAATCACCTCATAATTATAAATCCCTGTACTGTCATAGCCTTCATAATTCTGACCTTCGCAGAGTATTGTATCAATTAAAACACTACTAACTTCGACGTCTATCAAATCGATATACACTAAGCTATCGCATCCATTTACTGTTTGTAAACTATCTGTAAACGATCCAGCTTCGGTAACATATCCATCATTAATTAAAACAGAATCACCGGGGCAAAGAAATAAGACATCTGTTGCTGAAAATTTTGGGTTTAAACCCAAATTCAAATAAACTAAATCTTCACAAAAACTTCCTCCATCTTGATAATATTCATATGATCCCGCTTCTGAAAATCCTTGATATGATTCGCCTTCACATATGCTAACTTCCTCATTTATAGTATCTCGTGAAAATACTGTCAAAAATGTTTTCACCAAACTATCACACTCATTTTCCGAAGTTAACAAAACCTCATATATCCCCGTTTCAGTAAATATTTCACCCCCTACAATGATACTATCACCTGAACATATACTTACAGCTGATTCACTTATTATTGGTGGTAAAACTTCTAAATACACTGTAATTTCACGTGAACAAGTACCGAATAACACCTCATAAACAAAGGTATCGGTTTCACTTACGCCTAGAAAATCATCACCTGAACATATCGATGTATCAACAATCGAAGGAAGATCATCAACATTTGTAAGCTCTAAAACTTTCAATGTATCACATCCCATATCACTTGGACTCAAATAACTGTAATTCCCAGATTCGCTGATATATTCGCCATTCCACAAGACACTATCCATCCCACATAATGTATCCAAAAACATTAGCTGCGGCAATGGATCGACTTGCAAATCAAGCTGGATTAAATTATAACAGCCGCCTTCTATTTCCTCGGAAAAGTCATACATCCCACTTTCCGATTGCCCATAAAATTCTTCTCCTTCACATAATATCGTATCAATCACAATATATTCCCCGAGTTGCTCCACTTCAATTCTTAAAATAGTATCGCATAATCCACCAGGAATAGATGATTCTGAAGAGAAATCAGAATAATAAAAAACCCCTCGGATTTGGACACTATCTCCTAAACAAATCTCTTCTTCAAAATTCAAAGTCGGTAACTGAGCGACCTCCAGTTCTAAGAAAACCTCAACACTACAATCACCATTTGTTATAGAAAATGTATAGTCTCCAGTTTCAGTATAGCCATAAACTTCATTCCCCTCACATATTGTGGAATCTATTGAAATCATCGATGATTCAATCACAGTCAAGTTGGTGTAAATTATGGAGTCGCATGATATTTGTTCGGCCAAAGTAGTTTCATATTGACCTGACGCAAAATAGGTAGAATCCCCTATTTCATAACTTTCACCTTCACAGATAAGAACATCTTCAGCTCTTATTGGATTTGGGTCTACGCCCAAAGACAAGCTTCGTGTGTAGACACATCCGTTGTCATCTTGTTTTTCGACTTCGTAAAAGCCTTCTTCCGAATAATCAACACCTTCAAAAAGATAGGTCTCGTTACCGCAGATTTCAGCTTCTATGAATTCATCATCTGTTTGATCAAATTGTAAAATCTCTATCCGAAGAGAAGTATCACAACTTGTGCTCAGTGAAGGAATTATTTCTTCAATCAATACGGAGCTAGAATATTCTTCACCTCTTATAATTATTGTTTCATTCCAACAAATCTCTTCATAAAAATTTAGCTCAATTAATGGTTCTACTCCCAAAAGTAACGTAGCTGTAAAATCGCATCCGTTTTCATCTTGTGTATTTATCGAGTATTCACCCGAAGTGGAATATTCTTCTCCATAAAATTCATAAGATTCATTTGCACATATGTTTGCTTCAACCAATTGATTTTCTGGAGCATCAAAAAGGTTAATTTGAATAGAGACTGAGGTATCACAGCTATTTACAGACTCCAAGGTATCGAAAAACATTCCTTCTTCGTCATAAATCGTGCCATATATTTCTATAAAATCACCGGGGCAAATTGATTCCTCCACCTCTACATTTATCAAGTCTTCAACTTCCAAATCAAGGTAGTAATAGGTTGGGCAAAATGCTCCCTCATCTTGCTCATATTCATAAAGTCCAGTTTCATTATACCCCATAAAATCCTCATTGGAACATATGGTCATTTCAAGATATACCGTATCTACAAGAACATCATTGATCTGTATTATATAAAGACTATCACATAGGAAATCAGTCTCAACTGAATAGATAAAAATCCCTTCTTCCGTATAAACTTGGCCCAAAAATTCAAGTTCATCACCTATACATAAATCAAGTTCAAAAAATGCCGATGGAATATCCTCCACCGTTAGATTAAGCGATATTTCTGTAAAACACTCTCCTTGGTCTATAAGAAAAACGTATTCTCCTGTTTCGTAATAACCATAAATTGTATCACCTTCGCATATTGTAGAATCTATGCTTATTTGATCTCCATGAAGAACAGTTATATTGGAAAATATAATAGAATCACAAAAAGGGAAATTTTCAATTGTATCAATATAATTTCCGCCTTCATAGTATACATTATCATGAACAACTATGCTATCTCCTGGACAAATTAAAAAGTCATTTTCCGCTATTAAATTGGGGCTTACGCCCAAAATCAAAGTACGCGTGTAATCACACCCATTCTCGTCTTGAACCGTTATGGGATAGCTACCTTCTTCATCGTATTCCATTCCTTCGAACTCATAATTCTCATTTGCACAAATTTCAACTTCCTCAATCTCATCATCCGTTTTATCAAATTGCGTTATGTTTATCACCACAGCGATAGCACAGCCGCCATTCGGATTGACTATTGTGTCAAAGAATTGTCCACCATCGCTATATTCCATCCCATAAACTTCAACTGTCTCATTCCAACAGATTTCCTCATTCACCTCTTCATCTGGCAAAGTAATTTCTGTTAAATCCAGTGTACGGATATAGTCACAGCCATTGGCATCTTGAACAATTACAGGATAAATTCCTTCATCGTAATAGACCATTCCTTCGAATTCATAACTCTCATTTGCACAGATTTCAGCCTCTTCGATCTCATCATCTGTCTTATCAAATTGAGTTATGTTTATAACCACAGCGATGTCACATCCTCCATTCGGATTGACTATCGTATCATAGAATTGTCCACCCTCGCTATATTCCATTCCATAAACTTCCACTGTCTCATTCCAACAGATTTCCTCATTCACCTCTTCATCTGGTAAAGCGATTTCTGTTAAATCCAGCGTACGGACATAGTCACAGCCATTCGCATCTTGTACAGTTACTGGATAGACTCCTTCATCGTAATAGACCATTCCTTCGAACTCATAACTCTCATTTGCACAGATTGATACTTCTTCGATCTCATCATCCGTTAAAGGAAGTACAAATAGGCTTAAATTTTCGGTACTGTCACAGCCATCAATACTTAAGTAATTTTGAACATAATCTCCAGTCTCATTGTATTCAATTCCTCCGAAAATTGAAACTTCATAGGCGCATATAGTATCAGTATAGTATAAATCATATACAGGATTAACTTCTATTATTACTGAATCTAATCTTCCACATTGGTCTGTTACAAAGTAGGTTGTCGTTTCTAAAGGTGCTACTGTTATTTCAAAAGTAGTTTCGCCTGTTCCCCATTCTACAGATTTAGGTCCACTGACTGTAATAGTTGTTTCTTCACCTACACAAATTGGGTCTACTCCATTATAAATAAAGAAGTTACAATTCATATCGGAACACCAAGCACCAAAATTTCCTTCTAGCCAAAGACATTCATTACCTCCAAAAGGTAAAATTCCATCTTCAAGAAAACATAAATTGGAATAAGAATCTGGATAACATTCTTCAAATTCATTATTCGATAAGTTTAGATAAATAAGCTTATCATAGATGGCACTTTCTCCTAATTCTGTTCCTAATTCACCATTGAAATTATTGTCACCTAAATCTAAATGTTCGATTCCAAAAGAGAAGTCATTAAAATCAACCAAGCCAGAAAAATCATTATTTGAAAGATCTAAATAAGTGACATTCATTGTATTTAAATCAATTGGATAAGGTCCTATGAAGTTGTTATCTGATAAATCTAGATAATTTAATGAAGTAGGACTAAAATCTAAATCTGATAAATTAGAAAGTTCATTTCCACTTAAATCGAGAGAAGTCAATTTGGTTAATTGATCGAATTGTCCATTAAAAATATTTCCAGAAAGATTATTGTTACTAAGATCAATGTCTACAACTCTATCTTGACTATCGCATGTTATTCCATACCAATCACACACATTACAACCTTCAAGCCAAGCAACACCTAATGGACCTTCTTTATTTGTCCACCCTTCACCATTTGTTGTATTGTAAAGATTAGTTAAATCTCCTAATGAATTTGAAACGATTTGTGGTTCAATAGTCCTTGAAAAAATTCTTCCACAAGCTGTTATGACAGAAATTGTAGTTAATTGATTTACTGTGATTATGATTTCATCTGCTGTAGATCCATTACTCCAGGTTAAATCATATCCACCATTTACATAACAACGAACTTGATTTGAACAGCCTATTGTTTCTAATCTAATTCCATTATTATCAGGAAGTATACAATCAAAACCATCACTCCAGCCATTCGAAGAACACCAAAAATCATGATTACCTTCAAAAGAAAGATCACAATTATATCTAAAGTTAACGACCATTTCTTGAAAAGGATTGGTATAACATAATGGACATCCATAAATGTTATTATAACTCATATCTAGACTAGACAAAAAAGGTAAATACGGAATGTAAGTCAAAAACAGACCATCACCTACCAAATTGTTATTTGACAAATCTATACCTATAACTTCATCATTAGCATTACACGTTATTCCATACCAATTACATAAGTCATCGCTTGCAAACCAAGTATTGTTATTAGCTATTGTATTTACCCATTGATCTCCACCATAAACATCATAGATCAATTGAAGCATTAATTTTTCATTTATTGATTCGAATGCAGCGCCACCTATTCCCATAATATAGGCAGCAAATGTATCTACACAACCATTGCTATTTGAATACAACTCAACCAACTCAGCCAGTTCCTTTATTTCAAAATCTATAACTTGTCCTGATTGTCCTGTACTCCATGAATAATTATCTCCATCTAGTGCAGTGAGTTCAATTTCATCTCCTAAATTATTGGAACTTTGGGAAAAGGGTAATTGTCCATCTATCAGATAAACTAAATCATCACAAGTTCCTATACCAGAGCATATTTCAGCCATTGATAAATTAGGGCAAAAGCAAGGATTTCCAGCTATTTCAAGAATGCCGAGATTACAATAAATATCTATAAATGTAGGATCGAAAGTATTGACAGATTCAAATTCGCCGAATCCACTAAAGTCATTGTTTTTGAAATCTAAGATTTCTATGCTTGGAATTTGAATATAAATACTAGGAGCATTAATATTTCCTGATAAATCATTTTCACTTACATCTAGTATTTTTAATTTGTTTAATTCAACAACTAATCCATTTAATATGCCTCCTAGATTATTATTTGACAAATCAATTTCAATAATTTCATCACTTCCATTACACGTTATTCCGTACCACTCACAAACTGGAGTTCCTGGATCGAGCCACCCTGTTTTGTTTGTCCATGTATCACCTTGAGCACTAACATATATAGCTTCTAATATTTCAAATTGGGATTGATTTTGTGCATTACTTATCAAAGTAATTAATAAGAAACCTGTAAGGATAACAAGCCGATTTATATATAATACGGAAGCTTTCATATCTCTATTCTTTGATAGTTTGGAAAAATTCACTTTGATTTGACATGGTAAATCCATTATCATCAAATCTTAATATAACTTTATACGAATAACTCGTACCTCTTTCTACATCTTCATCTACATAGCTTCTTCTATTTTCTGCTGTAATTTCATCTTTCCACAATTGTTCTATTTTTCTCAATTTATCACCATTTTCTTCACGATAAATAAGTACACTTTTAACAGTAGTATAAAAATCATAATCCCATTTAAGAATTATTTTATTTTCTTGTTGTTCAAGTGTAAAGTCCTGAATCAAAGGGCGTTTACCGCTATCAATACAAGATAAGCTAATAGTGTCGGAATAACTTATTAATCCAGAATCATCAGAACTATAAAGTCTATAATTATATGCTTGTGCACATATTGCAGTAGTATCATAAAACAAGCTAGTTTCCCCCTTTTTATCAGTTGAATCTATCGTTTCCCAATCGCTTAAATTTGTACTTCGTTGGAGAAAAGAACCTATCGCATCATCAGATGAACTACTAGTGAAATTAATTTGAGTTCTATCTATTTCTTGCTTACACATCTTAAATACAGGAGGGTTGGGAGGAATTAAATCTGGACGTGTTAATTTTAATGGTTCACTATATTCACTTTGATTTCCTCTAAAATCAATTGCCATCAATTTATAATAAATATCTTTTGTCAATGTCATGATGTATATAGAGTCGACATATTCATTGATCTCTAACTCTGCGGAATTGGTTAATTTACTGTATTCTGCATCAATAGAGTTTGCATAAAAAACATGATATCCACCTAAGTCTTCTTCTTGATTTTCTTCCCAAAACAAGTATACTAAGCCTGTTGAATCAATATAGCCTTTATCCCAGATTGGTGCTTCTGGAGGTTCATTATCTTTTTTTTGAGCAATAGCAGCGGATGATTCTATTTCATTAAGATTAACATCAACAGTTACCACTTTATAAAAGGCAATATTATTTGGTGAAACATCAATGAAACTTCTTTGGCTCGGGGCCAAAAGGTCACTAATTTTTTGAAAAGTCTTTTTACCATCTAAAGATCTTACAATATAAAAGCCTTTGATTTCTCTTTCCCATTTTTCTCTCAGATACCAGCTTAATTCAAACTCTTTTGAATCATTGAAAATAATACGATCAAAAGAAGCAGAAACTGCTATAGGAGGTGCTTTAGATACAACTTCTATTGGTTTTGAAAAAGAGCTTAATTGCCCAAAAAAATCAATGCCAGCAACCCGATAAAAATAAGATTTTCCATTTTCACTTAATTCCTCTTCATAAGAAGCTATGAATTCTGGATCATTAACTTCGTTATTCACAAGAGGTAAAAATGGACCAGATGAAACTCTATTATAGGATTTACCTCCATCCTCTGACTTTTCAATTATATAACAAGAATAGACTTCAAGATACTTTTCATAATTCCATAAAAGATTTGCTTTGAGTTCTTTGCCATTCCCTTCAATTTCATTTAGTACTGGCAACTCATATTCATCACTTTTTGTGATTGTTGTACTAGCAGGTTTTACATTTTTGAGGGAAGGAATACTAATAGTATAAACATATTTTGTACTTGCATCAATATTTGTATCTATATAACCTGTTGCTGTTAAGCCGGCTGCTTCAGAAGAAATATCAGCCATAAATAATGTAAGTGAATAAACATTACGTTGCAGATTTAATTGATCTACAACACTTAATTCTGAATTGTCTCCATTGAGCTGTTCGTAGGCTTCTCTTATAATATTAACTTCTTTATTTGTTGATTCCCATAAACTTGGATCTGACATTTTGAAGGTGAATTTTTCAACAGAATTTATCTGACCTTTATAACTTGTTCTAGTTAATACAAACCCATTTTTTTGACCTTCTTTTATTATATCTGCCGAATTACTTCCCCATCTCAGTAGTACCTTTTTCCCTATTACCCTAGAGCGGAGTATTAATTCTGAATTATTTTGGGCTTGAGCCCAAAAACAAAAAAGTAAAAAAGTCGATATGTATATTAGTCTCCACATATTAATCTGATCCTGAACTTCTAATTATATTAATCGTAGGGCTATAATTCTTTTCTTCTGTTACAGGGTTGAAATACCTAAAATATATAGGATAAGTTCCATTTTCAAGTTCATAATTTGGCAAGTTGGTTCTTAAAAATCCAAGATCATAATTATTGATTGTAGAAGGCCATAAATTGGAGCATGAATTCTCATCATTTGTGTAGGTATAGACACCATTAAAAATATCGTTTTGGCTTGCCTTGAAGCCATCAAACAAGTATCCTACATCATTTCTGTAAGATTCACTATCTTGACAGCAAACAAAATCTGGTTTCCCATAGCATTCATCTGGCATCTCTATTTCTTGAACCTCCGTTTTTAATTCTTGATATTCTGTACTGTTAAATGACGTTTCAATAAAATATTCAATATCTCCATAAGCAACTTCATCTAATCTATAGAACATAACCAATTCAATATCTTCAGCTCCATAAATTATTCCTTGTTGATTAAGCTGATTAATTTCATCGAGATTACTTCTTTTAATTTCAAATGGATTGACAAAATTTTGACTAACATCTATGGATTTATAAGGATTTTGGTCTCCGTATTTTGCTACTCGAACAGTATTTAATTTATCCTTTATTGCAATATTATAATCAGATCTTCCACTATTATTTTCATAGGGTTGAATAATCCCATCAGGGGTTACATAATTATCATAATAATTATAAAATGCTGTTTCTTCTAGATTAATTCGGGCAGAAAAAGATCTAGGTTTGCCATGAAGGCCTACCAATTCTTCTTTGCCAAAAGGCTCTTGAAGATCATCTAAAACGATAGCATTACTAGTCATTGTAGGAATAGAAAAACTACTAAATTTATCCAATGGATTATCATACATACTTTTTCTAAAAAAGTAAGTATAAAACAAGGTTTCGTCTGAATTCAATGGCGGAAGAGTGTCCCCTTCAATAAGGGTAAAACTATTTGGAATAGGATCGTTTTCAGATATAGCTCCCATTCCTCCTGAATTGGGGTCGAATCCACCTTTTACAATTTCAATTCTGTATGCTTGTGCATTTGGCAGATTCGAAGGAATGGAGAAACTTAATTTATTCTCATTGGAAATATAAGTTATTGGTCGTGCAACGACTCCAGCTGGATAAGAAGTTGATATTTTAGCATAATACAAATCATTTGTTTGGAATAAATATTCTTGTCCTCTTTTTAATTCTATAAATCCTGTATTTTCCGTTTCATGATAAAAATTAAATTGGCCATCTTGGGGCCAAGTTGCTTCTACATTGGAAAGAGTTATATTATCTGGATGCAATCCTGTTGTGAAAACATGAGATTTAGACTCCGTAAATTCGATCTGATTAGTTGATAAATTTCTTAGGCCAACTTCAAGATTCAGCACATAATCAGACTCTTCATCTAAAAGATTTTCACTAATAAAATTCAATGAATAAGTATTTATAGTAGCTTCACCAGGTACATTAATTCCATTTTTTAATAATTGGAAAGAAAGGACTTGCAGTTCGTACTCGACAGGCTCTCCATCTTGATCATACATTGTTGTTTCTTCATTAAGTGGAAAATATACAGCACCTGTAAGTGTAGCATCAGTGGGAATATTACTAGCATTTTCATCAGGAGATAAATCAGCAATTAAATCAACTTGGACTTCAAGATCCTCTCCATCTCCACATTCTTCACCTACTTCAAAAGGGAAATAACAATTTCCTTGATACGTTCCAAAAAGGATATTGT
>CAYOIL010000128.1:9437-11104 GCA_964403985.1 uncultured Saprospiraceae bacterium | reverse complement strand
AGTTATTAGCTTGCTCAATTATGAGAGGTATAAAGATGAAACTCAAACCAAAAAACACCAAAAACATAAGTAGAATTGTAATGATCGCACTCATCGTTCTACCAATTGTAAATTTATAGATTTTGACCCCTGTTAGAAACTTCATAATCGGTTGGCCGACCATGGATAAAACCCAAGAAATGAGAATGTAAGCAACAATATCAGTAAAGTAATAAACAGTTAATCCAATAAGAATTAATGGTAAGATTATTAGTATAGATCTGCGTACATTCATTTCAATTAGTTTGCTCGGATTTCATCGATAAACAACCACGCTTTATGTCCTCCTCCTTGTTTTCCTTCTGCAATAATCCCGTGGTTTTCAATTACAATTCTAAGATATTTTACCATAGAATCAAGATTAAAGTCGACTTCCGCAATCTTTTTATCGGTAGAAATATCTTTTGTTGTTGCTAAATTAGTAAAGTTTTCTCCATCTGTACTCCCATCTACTGACACTTTGCTAGGTAAATAGATCCATTGACCTTCTCCTTTGAAAAAGCGAAAAGAAATATTGTTAATGCGTGTTATCTCAGGCAAAGTCACCTCACCCTCAAAGTCGATTCCAGAAAAACCTTGCCACTCATCTCCTCCATATTTTTCATCACTTCCATCTATTCCATTTATTAAAA
This sequence comes from uncultured Saprospiraceae bacterium, assembly GCA_964403985.1. Lineage (GTDB taxonomy): Bacteria > Bacteroidota > Bacteroidia > Chitinophagales > Saprospiraceae > JAHDFB01. Next base: position 10,433 of record CAYOIL010000128.1, on the reverse strand, counting down.
CGGTAGAATGGGCTCCTTTATAACTGGGAGATGGCGGATTTTTAACTTCCAAACGAGCATTATTTAAAAGATGAGGAGTAAAAGAAATTGTATTTTCTCGTCCTTTATTCCCGTTTTCACTTTGAAAATAAAATTCATGAATTCCTTCTTTTTCTAATTTAACTTCTAACTCTTCTAGTTCGCGAAACTGACTTTCTGGATTTTTATAAAAAAAGGTTCCACCATCAATCGAATCTAGAATTACAAAACTACCTTTTCCATCTTTCGTTATAACTTTACTTTTTATATCCAATTGATGATTTGCCATATTAACTCCTTTATTCTGCCAGTAATCATGATGATAGGAAAAGCGTTTTTGAAAAGCTTTAAAATTTCTATTTTCAGATGTATTACACAAAGCCTCACTCAAAGCTAACATTCTAGCAAGCGCCATATATTCTACTTTTGAAAAATCAGTTATATATTCTGTCCATACATTCCCCTGAGCTCCCTTGATATACTTGCTTTCTTCAAGGGATAGTTGTGAAGGAATTACTTCGTAATTATAAACATCTTCTACAGTTGTCAATCCTCCTATTGCTAGCGGCTCATCAGAATGAGTACTCTGATAATGATCGAAATAACAATGAGAACCTGGTGTCATTATTACTTCATGACCGGCTTTTGCTGCTTCAATTCCTCCTTTTTCTCCACGCCAAGACATAACGACACTACCTTCATTTAAACCACCTTCGAGAATTTCATCCCAGCCAATAATGGTTTTACCCTTCGTTTTTAGATAATCTGCTATTACTCCTATAAAATAGGATTGCAATTCGTATTCATCTTTTATTCCCTCACGTTTCATTAAACCCTGGCAATAACTAGAATTTTTCCACGATATTTTGGGGCATTCATCCCCACCGATGTGTATATATTCAGAGGGAAAGAGAGGAATAATTTCATCCATTACATCTTTTAAAAATGTAAAGGTTTTTTCAGTAGGGCAATACACTT
>CAYOIL010000128.1:1989-9337 GCA_964403985.1 uncultured Saprospiraceae bacterium | reverse complement strand
TCATCCATTACATCTTTTAAAAATGTAAAGGTTTTTTCAGTAGGGCAATACACTTCATTGAATACTCCCCATTTGGTTGCAACTTCTACACTTTCGCCAGTGCATCCTAATTCTGGGTATGCTGCAATAGCAGCTTGAGCATGTCCTGGCAATTCTATTTCGGGAATAACTCTTATTCCTCTACTTTGGGCGTAAGCCAGCACTTCTTTAACTTCTTCTTGAGTAAAGAAACCACCGTATTTTTTACCATCATATTCATGTGGTTGATCATTATAGTGCCCAACTAAGGTTTCGTTTCTATATGCTGCGATTTCTTGTAAACGTGGATACTTTTTAATCTCAATTCTCCAGCCTTGATCTTCTGTTAAATGCCAATGAAAATTATTGAATTTATAAAAAGCTAGATAGTCCAAATATTTTTTTACTTCAGAAACAGAAAATAAATGGCGACAAACATCAAGATGCATGCCTCTATAATCGAATTCTACATTGTCTTTAATATGAGAAATAGGCAGGCTGCCGTTATTCAATTCTTTCAATTGCCACAATGTGCTAAGTCCATTTCGTGCATTTTCAATTGAAGTTGACCGAAGAACAATCGCATTTTCTTCTATTTTTATTTCATAATCGAATGTTGCATTTTCGTCTTCGATATATTGCAGAACATTATTTGATTTATGATTCCATTTTTGTGTCCATTCGTCATAAATTGAAAGTTCATCAGGCAAAGAAAAATCTGAAATATTGGAATAATCATTATCTATTGAAAGTTCATTAGGCAAAGGAATCAGATTTCCATTTATTTCGGTAGAGGTTGGCTTACATCCAATTATTAAAAAGAGGCAAAAAAAAGACAATAAATATTGTTTCATATCCTATAAAATTAAGGCTTGACGTTCACTTATCCAAAAGTCAATATGACATACGTCAATTAAGGTCAAAAAAGCATCTTTCCTTATGACAAATAAATTTCAATTCACTTTTAATTAGATTTTAAAGTGAAACTAATTAGCAAGAGTTGATTTTGGGTGAACCAATATCATGTAAATTGCGTAATATTATAGAGTTTTGCTTTTTGGGTTTAAACCCAAAAAAATAAAACAATTGTAGATTTTTACTTATGATAAGATCAATTCAATATATATTTCTTTTAATCTCATTAGTATTTATAGGGACTTCCTGTGCTGATGATATTATGTCAGCACATTCCTCTATTCCACCATCTTTCGGGAAGGTTAATGAGCTTACGGTTCTTACTGACCAAAAAATGTGGGATGGTCATGTGGGCGATACCTTAGATTATTATTATACTGGAGCTTTTCCCATTACTCCTACCCCTGAACCAATGCTTGATTTAAGGCATTTCAACCATTATGAAATAACTAAATCTACCGTTTTCAAGCATTATCGTTCTTATATTATTCTGGCAAATTTAGAAGATAAAGAATCGCCAATGACACAAATGGTTATTCAAGATATAGGTGAAGAGAAGTACAGAAAAGCCATGAAAGATCCTAATTTCAATTCAATTGTAGGGAAAAACAAATGGGCAAAAGGGCAGATATTGATTTATTTATTCGCGCCTACAGAATCTCAATTATTAGATGTTTTAAAAGCAAAATTACCTGATGTTGTTGAAAGGGTTTATGGGCATGATTTGAAACAGATTGAAGCGAACACTTATGCAAGTGGTGAACATGTGATTGCTCAAAATACAATAATGGAAATGATGCAAGTTTCTGCTCGAATTCCCAAAGATTTTGAGATCGCTAAAAAGAGTTTGAAGGATAATATGATATGGTTGCGAAAGGATGTGCTTGACAAGAGTATTGAAAATATTGTAATAAGAACAATTCCTTATACATCTGAAAAGCAATTCGAAGTAGATTCTATCATTGCATTATTTGAAGATTTCGGAAAGAAACATATAGTGGAGAATGTTATACAAGTCAATGATAGAGATTTGCCAACATATGAATATGTTCGTGATGAAGAAAATAAGTATTCAAAAGAGATACGAGGAATATGGGAATCTACTACATCCTTTATGGGAGGATCTTACATTGCATACTTAATAAAAGATAGTAGTAGTGAAAACTTAATTTTTGCGATGTCTTTTATTTATGCTCCAGGTGAAGCAAAAAGAAACTTAATTCAACGAAACGATATGATTCTAAGACAATTAATGAGTATTCCAGAAAACAATTAAGCATTTATTTTTGCTTTAATATATACTGAGATATATAATATTCGTTATTGCATTGAATAAGTAAACAATATGATCCGCCAGCTATACTTTATAATATTTGTTTTGGGAAGTTTTGTGTGTACTGACCTAAGTGCTCAGTACAACAAAGAATTGTACGCCTGGGAATCCTTTCTACCTCAGCAAATCGTAAAAGAAATTACTCAATCAGACGAGTATATATGGTATGCCACCGAGTGGTCAATTGTAAGGATTGACAAAAGCACATATAATCCAAGATATTATTCAAAAGTAGAAGGATTATCTCAAACAGGGATTGCTGAAATTGCGTATGACAAATCTCATAATCAACTCGTAATTGTATACACAGATGGAAGTATTGATTTTCTGCAGGAAGATAATTCAGTTATTACTGTAGGGGATTTTACTCAAAATCCTACTTATCCAGATAAGACGATTAACAAGGCAACAATTACAGATAATAATAGAGTTTTATATGGAACAAGATTTGGTGTAATTGCACAGCGAACGGATGATTATTTCTTCGATTTTACGACGAATATGGAATTAAATGTGCAAGAGCTTGCGCAAGAAGGAGAAACTATTTTTGCTGCAACAGAGGAAGGTTTATATCGTTATGATGAAGATGAATTAAAGAATCCAGGAGATTTTACAAACTGGGTTTTCCAAGATGGGGATGTAGGATTACCAGCATTATATGAAGCAACAGATGTTGAATTTTATCAATCCAAAGCATATGCAGTTATTGAAGATGAGGTTTTTGTTTTGGATGGAGAATGGAAACTATTATATGCAGCTGAGGAAGATTTTGAAATTGTATCTATTACCTCTGAAATGCAACATTTAGTAATATCTACAAAATCAGGCAGTTCAAATTCTAAGGTATTATTTTATGATGGACAGAATTTTAGTGAGATAACTGGTTGCGGAAATTCGGTCCGTGATGTAATAGAGATCGGCAACAAGAAAGTACTATATGCAGATAATTGGCATGGATTTCGAGTCATGGATGAAGAAGAGAATTGTATTTATTTGACTTACAATAGTCCGTATTCTTTTAAAGCGAAAGAGATAAGAATCAAAGATGGCGAACCATATATTGCATCTGGCGGGATAAATGAGAATTTTTTATTTGATAATAATAGAGATGGCTTTTATGCGCATAGAGATAGAGATTGGATAAACTACAATGGAAATACTGTCCCTGAGATTAAAGAAAACAACATGACTAATTTCGTAGTTGTCCAACCTCATCCAACAAAAGATATATTATATGCTGCAGCTTTTCCAGGTGGAGTTTTAGAAATTAATAATGAAACAGGAGAAACAGAGGCTTTTACAAGTGGAAATTCACCAATATTTGGAACTTCCGAAGTGATAGATATAGAGAGGGTTGCCGATATAAAATTTGATGAAAATGAAAATTTGTGGGTAACTAATTATAGTGCCGACAATGCCTTACACGTTTTCACACCTGAAAGAGTTTGGCATAGTTTTTCATTTGGAAATACAAGAAACTTGGGGGCAATAGAATTCGATGACTTCGGGAATATTTGGATTCAGCTTGGTGGAGGAAATGGAGGAGTATTGGTATTTAATTACAATGGCTCTTTTGAAGATACAGACAATCATGAAGTGAAAATTTTGACATCTACAACTACGGCATTTACAACAAATAGAATTTTGAGTTTGGCTAAAGATTTAGATGGTGAAATGTGGGTTGGGACCCAAGCAGGTCCTGTGATTTTCGAATGTGGGAATATCTTTGTCAATGATTGTTTTGGTTCTGTGAGAAAGGTTTTACAGGACAGTATTCCAGCACCATTATTACAGACAGAAGCAATAACTTCCATTGCAATAGATGGAGCGAACAGAAAATGGTTAGGAAGTTCAACAGGAATATATGTTCAATCTCCAGATGGAGAAACACAAGTAGCAAGATATACAGTGGACAATAGTTTTCTTTTTGACAATAATATAATTGATTTAGCTTATGATGCTGAGCTAGGTGAAATGTACATAGCTAGTAATAAAGGAGTACAATCCATCAGAATAGATGCTACAGGTGCCACTAAATTCTTTAGTAATTCAAATATGTATGCTTTTCCTAACCCTGTCAGACCTGAATGGGAAGGGCCAATTGCAATTCAAGGATTGGCAAGGGATGCAAATGTAAAGATTACTGATATTCAAGGAAGGTTAGTGTATGAAACTACGGCGAATGGAGGGATGGCTGTATGGGATGGAATGGATTATAACGGGAATAAAGCTTCCTCTGGAGTTTATACAGTTTTCGCTACTTATACCAAAGACTTGGATGAGATACGGACAGAAACAACTAAGATATTAATAGTAAGGTAGTTTAACTAAAAGGTCTAATAAAGAATTAGACTTCGAGCTTACATCTTGAAATCTTGAAAAAGATTTATAGCAATCGTATAATTTCTAATCCATTCAATGTCATTCTAGGCGTATATTAAATTTCTGAAAAATTCTTTTCTTTCCTTCATAGAAAATTCTACAGTGAATCATTATTCTAGACTAATTCTAAGTATTACTTTACATCCCAACATTATTTAAAACATGTAAAAGGGCTTCATTCTATGTTAAAAATACACCATATAATCGGGATTTTACCGATTATATGGTGTGTTTTTAACACTTCTTGCTATATTTACAATATATAACCGGTAATTGCCCGATTATAACATGTCAAAATTGCAACATGAATTTCAGGAAACGTATAAAGGAATATGCTGAAACGCCTATATCTAGGCATTTAATGTTAGACATATTAAGAGACTATAAACGTCCTAATGATAAAATTAGTGAGTTGTTTAAAAGCGAGGAACTAATATCTATTAGAAGGGGACTATATATAGTTGGGCCTACAATGGACTTACCAACACCTGAACCATTTCTAATTGCGAACCATCTACGAGGGCCAAGTTACGTATCATTAGAATCAGCATTGTCATATTGGAATATGATACCCGAAAGAGTTTATGAAATTAGTTCGGTAACATTAAAAACTTCGAAGATTTATAATACTCCAGCTGGAAGATTTAGTTATCAACAATTAGAAGCTCCATATTATTCTTTCGGAATAAATCATCGAGAATATTCTTCTAAACAAACAGTTTTGATTGCTTCTCCTGAAAAAGCCTTGTGCGACAAAATTATACTTACACCAAAAATTAATCTAAGAAGTATCAAACAAACGAAGGAGTTTTTATTAGAAGATCTTAGGATAGACAGAGATGATTTGTGCAGATTAAATTTAGATATTATGGAATTTTGGATTGAAGATGCTCCTAAGAAGAGTAGTCTAGCAATGCTTATTAAAACACTCAATGAAATATGATTAAAGAATGGATAAGTGAATATAATCCTAAAAATGAAGAGGAAGTATTATCCGCTTTACGCGAAATAATGCAAGAAATTACATTGGCAGGTTTATCACGAACGGATTTTTTTGAAAAAGCAGTTTTTTATGGAGGTACTGCTCTTAGGATTTTTTACGATTTAGATAGGTATTCTGAAGATTTGGATTTCTCGTTATTAAAAAAAGATTCATCTTTTTCAATTGAGCCATATTTCAAAGCTATTATTCAAGAGTTTATTTCCTTAGGGCTTACTGTTCGTATTAAAGAAAAGAAAAAGAATAAAACATCAGCAATTAATTCTACTTTTTTAAAAGCTGAAACTATTTGGCAAGAAATTATCCTAGAAGATATTATTAAAGAAATTGGAGTGCGTTCTAATAAAAGTCTTAAGATCAAAATAGAAGTTGATAGACAGCCACCTTTGGGATTTAAAACTGAAGAAAAACTATTAATTCGCCCATTTACATTTTATGTTAAATGCTTTACTAAACCAAGTTTATTTGCAGGAAAGTTACATGCACTTTTATTTAGAAAATGGAAAAACAGAGTTAAAGGAAGAGATTGGTATGATCTAGAATGGGATATCAAAAATGGAATTCCTTTGGATGTAAATCATTTTTTAGAGAGAGCAAAAGATACAAATGATTGGCAAGAGGATAAAATATCAAATGAACAAATTAAAGAGTTATTGATTTCCAAAATTGAATTAGTCTCTTTTAGTAATATAAGAGAAGATATTGTAAGGTTTATTGAAGATGTAAAAGTAATAGATATATGGAGTTCGAAATATTTTAAAAATTTAATAGAGAAAATGAAATTTGAGAATAATTGATATTACACTTGACTAGAATTTAAATTACTCAATATCAGAGCTTTAGATTTATTTAGGGAAATATTTATAAAAATTGCGAGCTAGTATTCCCGAATTAAGCTTATTAATAACAAAGCCCTTATCATTTCCAAGCTTGGAAATGATAAGGGCTTTGTACTTTTTCCTATTCTAGTTTTTATATTGAAAAGTGAGATAAATCTTTAAATTTCTCCACTCTCGCATCAACTTCCTCTGGTGTAAGAGATTGTAAACGATCGATACTAAATTCTTCAACACAAAATGATGCCATTACAGAACCATAGATAATTGCTCTTTTCATATTCTCAAACGAAATATCATCCGTCTTCGCTAAATAGCCAATGAATCCACCAGCAAATGTATCTCCCGCGCCTGTAGGATCTTTCACAAGAGAAAGTGGCAATGCCGGTGCACTAAAAATTCTTCCTTCTGAAAATAATAATGCTCCATGTTCTCCTTTCTTAATTACTACAAACTTAGGTCCCATGCTGTGAATTTTTTCAGCAGCCGCTACCAATGAATATTCACCTGATAATTGTCTCGCCTCTTCATCATTTATTGTAATGACATCTACTTTCTTTACCACTTCAAGCAATTGATCCCATGCAACATCCATCCAAAAATTCATCGTGTCCATTACAATTAATTTCGGATCAGTAGATAGTTGCTCTATCGTTTTCAATTGTACTTCTGGTGTTAAATTACCCAACATGATGTACTGTGCATCTTTATAAGATTCAGGAAGTACTGGATCAAAATCAGCTAATACATTTAACTCTGTAGCTAAAGTCGTTCGCTGATTCATGTTGTCATGATATTCCCCAGCCCAAAAAAATGATTTCTTATCTTCTACTATTTCTAAGCCCTCTGTACTAACTCCTATTT
>CAYOIL010000128.1:0-1979 GCA_964403985.1 uncultured Saprospiraceae bacterium | reverse complement strand
TTTCCATTCAGAAAAATCATTATCAAACGACCATCCTATTTCATTAAGTTTTTTCAACTCACTTTTTGGAAAGTCTCCTCCTACAATAGATACTAACCTTATATCATTAGTAAAATATGATGCTGACCAACTTGCATATGTACATGCACCACCAATTACCTTTTCTGCATGTCCGAAAGGTGTTTTAATATCATCGAAAGCTACTGTTCCAACCGTAATAAGACTCATATTCTATTTTTTGGATGCAAAGGTAGGGAAAATCATTCGTGTGAACTAAAGTTCAGACTTATGAGAATGATTATTAGGAAAGTGTCTTTAGAAAAATAAATAAGTAAACTAAAAATTACCCATTTATTCTGTTGATATCTGCTCTGAATTTTCGCAATAAATCAGTTTTAAAATCATCCATCACCGCTTTTTCAGATTCTTCAATTCCGTTACTAGAAGCTGCAACTTCTTCTAATACATTAAATAAAAAGTTGTATTCAGGATCTGGTCCATGACTTTCACAATATAGAATGACTTTTTTGTACAAATCTTATATCGAATTATTCTTTTCAACTTCATAGTCAAAAGACCATTGGATGCCTTCTCCCCATTTGTGACTCTTAAGTTTGTTTTTTAATACCACAAGTTCTTCTTCTTGAATTGCACCATCAGACATTGCCAAAACATAGATTAATTCACCAAATGTATCAATTAATTTTTCTGTACTTTTCATTTAATTCGTTCCTGATTTAGTGTAATTTTTTAAGCAATCTTGTTAACGTCAAATGTACAAAATTCTTAAAGAAGATATTAATCTGAACTTTAAAACTCAATGTATGAACTAACCATTGTTTGATCGTTAAAAGGATTAAAAAAGCTGATTTCTGAAATTCCAAGACTTTAGCGAAGCACAGAATTGGGAGTAGTTTCTTTAAGATTTAGCTTCTAATTGATACATTACACATTATTTACAAATATTTAAATTATCAACCGTGAACAGTTGTTTATCTTTGCGGCATGAGTGAAAAAAGAACAGACGTAAACACGCTAGGAGAATTTGGCTTGATAGAGCACCTGACCAAAAATTTTGAAATAAAGAATAGTTCGACGGTGAAAGGAATTGGTGACGATGCAGCAGTATTCAATCATAATGGTTGGGTATCGGTGGTAAGTACAGATTCTCTTGTAGAAGGTATACACTTTGATTTAATGTATATGCCTTTAAAGCATTTAGGTTATAAGTCTGTGGTAGTGAATTTATCGGATATATATGCGATGAATGCAATTCCTCAACAGATTGTAATTTCAATTGCTATTTCTAATCGATTTTCAGTAGAGGCATTAGACGAATTTTATGAAGGAGTAAAGGCCGCTTGTGAAAAATATAAAGTCGATCTTATAGGAGGTGATACTACATCATCAAATAAAGGTTTATTCATCAACATAACTGCAATAGGAAAAGCAAAGCCAGATCGACTTACCTATCGAAGTGGCGCTAGACCTGGAGACATATTATGTGTGACTGGTGATCTTGGTGCAGCTTATCTTGGTCTACAATTACTAGAAAGAGAAAAACAGTTGTTCTTGGATAATCCAGACATGAAGCCTGATCTCGAGCAACAAAAGCATCTTGTAGGAAAACAACTACGACCGGAAGCAAGGGGTGATAGTATCGCATATATGGCACAAAATGATATTATTCCTACTTCAATGATTGATGTAAGCGACGGTTTATCCTCTGAAATCATGCACTTATGCAAACAAAGTGATGTAGGAATTCTACTAGAAGAAGGCAAAGTTCCTCTTCATCCAGACACAGAAAAAATGGCTCTTACATTTAATATAGATCCTATTACATGTGCTTTGAGTGGAGGAGAAGATTACGAACTTTTATTCACTATTGACTCAGGTGACCTATCTAAAATTCAAACCATGCCTGATGTGTATATTATAGGTGATGTAACAGATGCTGCTCAGGGAGCGGTTTTAAA
>CAYOIL010000127.1:0-11159 GCA_964403985.1 uncultured Saprospiraceae bacterium | reverse complement strand
CTTTTCGTAAGCTAAAAGTTGTTCTAATTCCTTGATTCTTTTTGATTGATCGTTTGTATCCAAAACAGCTTTGTTGTTCTCAAAGTTACGCAACCATTTTAATATTGTACTATGTCCACTAATACCATACTTTTTACTAAGCTCTGTTTTCGTTAATCTGCCTTCTCGATATTCGTCTAATACTTTTAATTTCAAGTTCAAACTATAATTTGTACTTCCTCGTAATCCTGACATATGTTAACTTTTTGTGTAAACCTATTTCAGGACAAGACATTCCTCGTAATCCTGACATATGTTTACTTTTTGTGTAAACCTATTTCAGGACAAGACACTTTCCCCCTCTGGAGGGGGTTAGGGGGAGGGAGCCTAGATTTACCACTAGAAATAAACCTCATCCACATTTCATATAAATAAAAAAGTGCACATACTTTATAAATTGGCCTCTCTCAAATTACCTAATCAATAAAAGTACATACACTTTTAACCCGACTTATGCATTAGAGCTTTGTTATAAGGGACGAAAATGCAATAAAATCTGGAGATTTGGAAGATTTCACATAGCATCGCTATGGTAAATCTGAAAACTCAAATAAAACACTGATTTTGCAGCAGTTTCGTTACGCAATAAATTGTCTAACGCAAAATTCGGATTTAATTTGGGCGAAAGCCCAAAACCTCATTACACACTATATATTTTTATACCTATTAACCTGAATTCGAGTTAAATTTTGAAAATGTACATCTTATAAAACACCATTATTTAGGTGAGATGGGAATTTACAAAACTCAAGATAGTATATTTAATCACAAACAAATCAACTATATGAATACACAAGTTAACCTCTAACTTGGGTAAATATTAACTTGCTAACATCCTTTTCAGATTCTTAGAAATTTCACGCTTACTTACTAATCCAGCTGTTTGGCCTATCAATTTACCATTTTGGAAATACAATAAAGCCGGAATACTTCGGATATTGTATTTAACAGCAAGCGGTTGATTCTTGTCAATATTTACTTTAGACACAACTGCTTCGCCTTTAAAATCATCTGCTACAGATTCCAATACTGGTGCAAGAGATTTACAAGGTCCACACCAATCGGCGTAGAAATCTACAAGTACCACATCATTTTTTCTAATTGTTGTTTTGAAATTCGACTTATTAATTTGCTTTACCATAATTCTATATTTATATTATTTGATGATACAAATATCGTAAGGAATGTAGCTTGAATAATAAACGATTTATCCTGATGACTTTACAATTTTTCCTAAGAGAGGGGGAGAATAAGAGAAAAATGGAAGAAAAAAGGTTCTATGCCCTAAAGGAAGAATTTGAAGAGTAATTTATCCCTTACCCATTCTTTTCAGAATCTCTTTCCTCAATTTTCTCGGTTTCTCAGTTATAAATACATTCTCTTTAAAAGAATTAGAAATAATTTTTATCCCTTGTTCTGTCTTACCGTAAAGTGAATACAAGACTATAGATTCTATATCTGAATACAATAATTCAAATTCTAAATTCGTATGTGAAAAATCCAAGAAATGAAACTTCAACTTATTTTTCTCTATTTCTAAATTCCCTTGAATCCTTTTTGACCCATCCCAAAGTATAGCAGCTATTTTCACATGTATTCTTTTAATATTACTGTAAATCTAAAACAGAATAGCCTTTTATTTTTAGCTGTTTGATATTCGGTCAATTTATCTTTCTAAGTGGTTGAATCCAATAAAAATTGGATATATGAAATTAAGGCTTTTCCTCAGAATATTTTATCTTAAGTAGAACATTTGTTGTATTATCTGTTTGGTCCATTTGAATATTAAATTGTTCGTTAGAGCTATTATTTATATGAGCCAAACGCTTTTGAGTAATGGTTACACCAACAGATTTATGTTCTGATTTCTTTTTTTCGATGCGTTTTCCTCCATTATCACTGACATGTACAACTAAACTATCATCCTCTTTTTCAAATTCAACAACAATTAATCCGCCTTTCGATTTTCCATTCATGCCATGAATAACCGCATTTTCTACAAAAGGCTGAATAAGCATCGGTGGAAAAAAGACATCCATTTGTTTAAGATCAGAAGATACATTTATATCATAATCGAAAACACTATTCATACGCAATCTCTCAAGACTTAGAAAATTTTCTAAGGTGCGAACCTCTTCTTCTAAGGATATCTTTTCGGATAATGAAGCATTTAGATTTGATCGAATTAAGCGTGCAAATTGCCCCAAATAATCCATGGCATTATCCTTGTCATTTTTCATTATAAAGGACTGTATGGAATTCAAACAATTAAATATAAAATGAGGATTCATTTGTGCTTGAAGAGCCGACTTTTTTAAGATTATTTATTTCTTCAGTGAGAGCAAATTTATCCTTTAAGCGTTTTTCTCTAGTTCTATAGTATAGTACTAAACCGCCTATTAATAAACCAGCAAGTATAGTATAAAACCACCATTGTTGATATACTGGCCCTCTGACATTAACAATAAAATTCAGTTTATTTGAAAGTGATCCATCTTGGTTATACCCTTGAACAATGAATTTGTTTTTACCTTGAGAGAATCGGTTAAAAGTTTTTGCTTCTTGAAAAGTTAGAAATTCCTTTGCTAGGTTTTTATCTTCATAAGAAATTGAATAGTAATTATTTTCATTTGCAACAACTGAAGATGCGGTAAAATCAAGGGTTAAAGGCTCTTCGAAATACTTATAGGTGATATTGTAACTGTTTCTTTTTAACTCATATGGATAAGTGGAATTATAGATTTGTAATGAATCGAATCCTGGTTGAATAATTTCACTTTCATGAACAGCATGCATCTCATTTTTTCCTGAACTGAAAATGTAATACTCATTAAAAAAGGCTAATGATTTTATCTCCTTTCCATGAATAATTTTACGGATTTTATTGTTTTCATCGATAAGATATGCACCATCTTTCCCCCAGGAAATGAGCTCTTTATCGTTTTTTACAAGTACATTATTGAAAGAAATATTATCGAATTCGAGTTTTTCTATTTCATGTGTTTTAATGTTTAATATAGAAAGCTGACTACTGGTTAAAATAAGTGCTCCATTTTTTCCTCTACCTACTTCTAAGAGTGAAATATAATTTTCAAATTGTAAAGTCTCACTTTTTATAGAATTCGAGACTTTGAGTTCTGTAGTATTTGATGTTATAATAGTTTCATCAATTTTTATAAATCTAGCTACACTTGACAAAACTTTATCCTTGGAAATTAAAAAGGTATCTGAATTTACAACCCCTATTAAATTATTTACGCAGGTTAGATAGGTGCTTTCTCCTTGTGAGAATAGATAGTTTATTTTCGATGACTGATTTTCATACACAAGCTTTTTATTAAAACCGTCAAAAGGTACTTTAAATAATCTAGAATCATCAGTAAATTTTAATTCTATATCATTTAATTCAAACTCTCCTACAACTGTTGATCCATCTAACTTAATCTCATTTACTAACTGGAAATTTTCAGAATATATAGCAAGGTATGTTTCTCTATCTGAAAGGACGAAATAATCATCATTGGATTTAATTAGATTTACAGATCTGTTTTCTAGATCTCTATTAGTAAAGAGTAACTCAGCTTCAAATCTTGATTTGTTTATAGTCTGAATTTGTGTCCCGTCTGTAAAACTTAAAATGAATTTATTTTCGAAATCAAATATTTCAAAAGGGCTATTACTATTGAGTTTAATAGTAGGATGTAAAGTATTAATAGGAGTTAGAAATTCCTCACTTAATAGGTCAAAAATCAAAAGTCCATTGAAGTCAGTGCTTATTATTAAGTGATCTTTAAAAAACTCCAACTTGTTACAATTAATCTTTTTATTATCAAATTGAAATAACTTTGATTTACAATGATCTTTTTCATCTAACTTTACTAAACCCTTGCTAGACAATAGCCATAATTCGTCACCGTAACAATAAAAATCTGAGATTAGAATATTTCCTACATCATAAAAACAGGTTGAAAAATCAAATTTCTTTTTCTGCCACTTGTCAGCTTCAACTGCCCATATTTCCATTTCAGGGTTACTTGTCCAAGGCGATGTGGCAAAGTTTAAATTTCCGTTTTCTTTATAAGAAAAAAATACTTGCCCATTCGAACTTAGAATATCAAATTCAGAAATAGATTCATTTATGGTATTATATAAAAGTAACTTTTCTTTGAATCTAAAAAGTAATTCACTTTTTTCTTTAAAAAAGTGAATTACTTTGATTTCGGTATTTATTGTATCGCCTTTGAAAACAGGTTGAAAACAATTGAAACCTGCTTTTTCGTTGTATTTACACAAGTATTCGTAAGTACATGACCACAATTCATTTGAATTATCTTTTATTAAATCGCTCTGGACCCAGGTTCCTTTTAAACCAGAAGTTTTATCATCATTTAAGTATTTTTTATTTATCCTCCCATCAAACTTAATCCAACCTTTTTCGTAATCTAAAAATATGAATCTTTCATTTGCATATTTATGGTATGTATATAAAGCTTGATTTTCTTTAAATAAAGAATTTTGAGCAAATATAAACTGAGAAAAAACAAAAAAATAAATTGTATAAAATAACCTCACATTGAAAAATTAAGGTTGTGGTTTCCAAGATGGAGGGCAAGGTGTAGTCCACGTTTCATTTGGGGTTTCCGAATTATATCCCTTTTTTAATTTATTTGATTTGTTGAATGCTAATACACCATCTGGTAAATCACAATCAATTATATTAAAACCAACTAACCTATAAGTAAAATAGTTTTTATTACAACCATCTAAATCTATTGTTTCACCATTTGAATCCAAAACTTCTGAAACAAAGTTACCCGATGAAACCCTTGCTCCAGTGATTCCTAAGTAATCTGAAAACTGAGTAATTAATACTAACTCATGTCTTGATATAAAAGCTTTGCCGAAGTAATTAAATCCCAAATAATCAAATTGAAGAAAATTATGATTAAAAGTAGGTGTAGGGATATTAATTTGGCTAGCATAGATGTCGGCTCCGCATTGGCCCGACTCAACAGTTGTATTGATTGCAGCTAAATTTATGGTCATTGAATTAGTTACAACTTCCACAAATTCTATTGTATTTTCAAGCATCCAAACAGGATAAAACTCAATGGTATGAATACTTTGAGAAAGAAAATTTTGACCGCCTTCAAATCTACCACCTCTAGGCCTGATATAATATCCAGTTAAGCTTACTTTTGCATAATTTAAATCGAAGTCATCATGATTTTCATTGTCAATATTAAACGTAAGAACTTTTTTAGGTATTAAAGTACCGTCACGAGGAATATTCAGATAATTTGATATTTCATCCGTGCAGATATATTTTCTTCTAGAATTAACCGCTATAATATCATCCTTATTAAATTGGGCATAGAGTAAGGGGCAAAAATCAACACTTTTATAAAAAAGCATTTTTTTATCTTCTTCTTCACAAATTTGTGAACCAGTTGGATCATAATTTAAATCAGGTATATATGGTAATTCTCCTGGTGGCACTGGTGGGCCTTTTGGTAAATCTGAATCTTCTTCAATGGGGTCAGGTCTTAAAGTCATTTTCTTTCTATTTTAATAAGTTTATAAAATCTTGTTTTCTCCTCCTTGCTAATGGTACCTGTGTACCATCTTTCATTTCTATATATCCGCCATCTTGTTGAATAACATTCTTTACTTTTTCAACATTAATTGAATGGCTAGTATGTACTCTATAAAAAGAACCTTCAGGCATTTTCTTTTCTATCTCACCTAATGGCTTACTTAACATTATCTTCTCTTCATTTTCAAGAAGAAGAATCTGCTTCTAATCTGATGATTTCATCCACTTCACACAACCTCAATCCCTTTGATGTGTGCAAAGCAATCCTACCTACTTTCCCTTTCTCTTTTGCATCTAACAAAGCATTTAACTTATTAAATGATTTGCTACTTTGAGCTCTTTCTGTTACACGTTGAATCGCCTCTACTACACTATTAGGAGTGTATGGTTTTAAGATATAATCTACTGCATCATAGCGAAACGCTTTTAATGCATATTGATCAAATGCCGTTGTGAAAATGATTAGAAATTCCCTTTCCTTCAACAGATCAAGTAATTCAAAACTTAATCCATCGTCTAACTCCACATCCAAAAAGACAAGATCAGGTTGTTTTTCCTTAATCATTTTGAATGCATCAACTATTGAGCTTGATACTCCTATTAATTCAATACTTGGATAGTATTCTGTAATAATTGCAGACAAGAGGTCAGATGCTGATTTTTCGTTTTCAACTATTAGGGTTCGCATAGTTTTAGGCGTAATTTGTCTTAAATATATTGATTTTCTCACCAGAATTAGAATCTTCTCTCTTCCATTTCTGGTAAATAATCATAAATCTTGGTATCAAAATATCTGATTATACACATTTATCTATAATGTTACTTGGTTTTAAAAACAAACTAAATTCATTAATAAATTTAAAAAATTGCAGCTTCTTTATGTAAAGCTTCATAACAATATTTTTAATAATGTGCCTAAAGATATTGTATAAAGAGTTGAACAACTCACATTAACTAGTAAGTGGTCTCATTTTACTTGTAAATGGCAGCTTTTAAGAGTTAAAGCATTTTTTATAATAAAATGATTAAAAATTCCTTCTCTATTAAGATTCAATAATTCTTTAAAAACCATTTAATAGCACTAATCCTCCCTATCTTTACCTCCATGAACACTTCTATCAACACATCTCGCTTCACACTCCGCAATCTCCAAGAATCTGACCTAAAGGGAATGTTCCTTCTCGAAAGTAATCCGGCTGTATACAAACACCTTTCTATTTTCGATCCTGAAACTGGTGAGAACCTCTACCCGCCTGCAAGCAATAAAGAACAAGTGCTTGTAACCATCAGAGAAATACAGAAACAATACGCTGAAACAGGAATTGGCCGATTAGCCATTATCGAAAAGGAGACGAATGAATTCGTGGGTTGGTGTGGACTGAAAAAGGAAACAGTGATCCGCGCTCCTGAAACTTATATTGACCTTGGTTATAGACTGCGAGAAAAATTCTGGGGAAAAGGAATTGCAACTGAAACTGCAGCTGCTTGCTTAAAATATGGTAGAGAAGAATTGGGTTATACTGTAAATGCCGCAGCTAGTAAAGAAAACCTAGCTTCCGATAAAGTCCTTCGGAAAATAGGGCTTAAAAGAATTAGTGAATTTGAGTTTATGGGGATTTCTTGTTGGTATTATGGGTAGTAATGAATAATGAGTAATGAGTAATGAGTAATGAGTAATGAGTAATGAGTAATGAGTAATGAAAATTAAGAATTAGCAAGGTATAATACATGAATAAACTTGTAATGAGTAATTTACATATAGTTTAATTATATATACATCATTCAACTTATTCGATAAAATAAAGCTTAGATGAAGTTTAGTTTTACTTCAAAAAGTTATGAAAGAAAATGTATTAGTTCAAAAGTCTTTTTCCTTTGCTGTTGATATTGTAAACCTCTATAAATCTATTGTTAAAGAAAAGAAAGAATTTGTTTTATCTAGGCAATTATTAAAATCTGGAACATCAATAGGTGCTAATATAGAAGAAGCACAAGGCGGTTATTCTAAAAAAGATTTTAAAGCTAAGTTATCAATCTCATATAAGGAAGCTCGTGAAACAATTTATTGGTTAAAATTAATCCATGAAACAACTATATTGATAGATCGACCTTTGATTCAATGAACTCTAAAGCTGTAGAAATTGCAAAAATCTTGTTTACTATTTTAAAAAATACAAAGACTTAACAAGCTTTAATTCCTTCACAGTATAAATAAAAATTATTATTTAAAACCGGTCAACGTTATTTAGGCATTAACACATTAACAATTGTTAATTATTAATTACTCATTATTAATTGTCCTGCCCCATTCTCATGACCAAACCATATCATCCCTTCATCATCTTCCATTATTCCGAAAATCTGTCCTTCTTGATTATGCATTAGCTCCACATTAAATTCTGTAAGTGGTAAATCACTTATGGTGTACTTCTTCAACACCCAATTTCTCATGCCTGCACCTACTGAACCTACCCAAACTTCTCCTTTACTATCCTCGAAAATATAGCCTGCAAAGTCTTTAGATAGTTGTATTTGTTTATCGCCATCTATTACCCACAAACCATCATTTCCTCCTAGCCACATTCTTTCTTCACGATCAATAATTACTGTTCTCACATTGTAAAACGATGATCCATCTGTTTGTTTGACTTCAGTGAATATTCCGTTTTCATAGACTTGGAGGACTCCTCTTGTTCCTATATACACCCTACCCTTTTCATCTTCAACGATCGAATTGACATCTCCATTAATCAGGCCATTTTCTTCCGTAATTGCTTTATACGTTTTGCCGTCATAAATCACAACGCCTTTTTCAGTACCCATCCATATATTTCTTTTGGAATCCTCCATAAAACACATAATGACATCATCAGGCAATCCATCTTTCTTCGTCACATTTACAAAATCCTTCCCATCGTATCGGTATAATCCAGCACCAATCGAACCAAACCAAAGACCACCTTTACTATCCTCTAAAGCAGAAAACATATGAAAGCGACGCAGATTTTCTTTATTGGTATAATTCGTAAATTGCTTCCCATCATACCCCATTATCCCTTCCCACGAAGCGAACCACATATTTCCCTCCTTGTCCTGGATTATATTCCGTGTGATGCTCCTAGCGCCATAATCGGAATGAATCCGTGTAGACTCAGTAAAGTATGGGTCTCGATCTTCGGTTGAAATCTTTTCTTGCATGGGAATTGCTGCATAGGGTTGTTTCCCTAGTGGAGGCGTAGGAATAACTTGTGTTTTTGCGCATGAAAAACAAACGAATATACTTAGCATAAGTAGATGAATACATCTCATTTCTTCTTTTTTCTTTGGGCTTAAAGCCCAAAATATTAAAAATGGCGCTAAGTTATATTCAAACTTTGTCTAACATAAAATTATCTTTTTTAACTTAGTCCTGCACTTTATAAAAAGCCAGTTCAATTAATATATTCCCCTTAAAACAATGTATAAGATTATTTTTTTTGATATCTCTTATAAATGTAGGTTCTTTTTATGCATTTCGCAACAGCTATTATTGGGACAAGGGGTTGAAACCCATAGGATAAAATATAGGGTGAAAATAAAGGTAAATTAGTGTGAAACTTATAATAATTCACTTAAATAGTCGACTGCTCAGGATTTAGATATTAGATGAATAAATCTCATTTCTTCTTTTTTGTTTGGGCTTAAGCCCAAAATATAATAATGTAGAATTTCTTTTTGCATTTTGCCACGGCTATCATTAGGATTAAAGAAAGTTACGTATTTTACTTTTTCTTTTGGCTTAAACCAAAAGAAACAAAAATTCAATCTTTGGTTGCTGAGCGACATAGGAGTCGAAGTAAACCTTTTTTTTGGGCTTAAAGCCCAAAACTCTAAAAAAACAAAAACTGCCTTACACTTCTCTCATTATCTCTAACTCACTTTTTTCTTTCCACATCCCTCCTGTGAAATCTGGCACTGGTACTGAAATCGATTTACTTGCAGTAGATAACTCTGACAATGGAGTTATGGCACTCCACATTGCTCCATCATATACATTCATATCAAGCGGTAAACCAAGATTCATGCACCGAACAAGTCTATACATCATTACAAAGTCCATTCCGCCGTGTCCCTGTTTAAATTGCTCTGCAACAGATTTCATTTTCTTGATTATAGGGTGTTGATACTTCATTTTATAGTCATCATATGCTTTTTGTTCGAGCCATTTATGACCCCAGAAAACGGGTTCTTCCGAATCAATAAACAACCTACTTGGGTATCCATCATGTACGGCTTTCGTACCAACTACTTTATTAATCCGTGAATACGGACGACCTGTATGTACATCAAATTGTAATAAAATTGTCTTCCCTTTTTCTGTGCGAATCATTGTATTATTCATGGCACCACACTTGAAGTTCTGCTCACTCGCATTCATGCGCTTTGCCGTTTCGCTCAAGTTCAATTCTCGAGAGCTCATCGAAGTTAGATGTGCAAAATTATCTCCTCTTCCTATTCCTAAATAAAACGCAATAGGACCCAATCCGTGTGTTGTATAGAAGTTCCCATCTCTTGTCACATGCTGGTGTAATCTCCACTGTCCTTCATAATAATCTTCACTCAACATGTGTGCCCGCAAATCATGTAAATAAGCTCCTTCCGTATGAGTTAAATCCCCAAACACTCCATTTTCAATCATGTTCAACACAAACAATTCCTCCTCATTATAACAGCAATTCTCTATCATTATGCAATGACGCTTCGTTCGCTCTGCTGTAGTTACAAGATTCCAACAATCCTTAAGGGTATATGCAATAGGCACCTCACAAGCTACATGTTTCCCATTCTCCATCGCAAATAATGCCATAGGGGTATGCCATCTCCAAGGTGTAGTCACCAAAACCATGTCCACATTATCTTGTCTAACTAATTCCTTCCAAGTATCTTCTTTTCCAGTATATGTTATTGGCTTCTGAGATTGAAATTTCGCTAATTTTTCGGTTGCTTTTGATAATTGTTTTTCCCGGATATCACATAAGGCAACAATCTCGCATTGTCCCTTTTCAATCATATATTGAAACATTTCGATCAATCCACCGCCTCTATTCCCAAGACCTATAATGCCTATTTTCAAGGTTGGTATTGCATCAACAGAAAAACCATACATACTTCCGCTGACCGGCTTCTCCATGCTACTAAGAATATCCAATAAATTATCTCCACCGTTTGAAAATGAACTATATGGCATCGCAGCTAGCGCGGATGTTCCTAATAACGATTGTATAAATTTCTTCCTATCCATAAGTTCTTAATTAATTGATTGAGGTAAAGATCTTTTTATTCGATTTCCTCTTTTGAGTGTTGTTCCGGCAATTCCTGACTTAAATTTCACAGGATGAGATTGTAACGAATTACCGTCTTTAGTGGGTATAAAGCAATTGAAATGTAGGTGTGGTGTATTAATTACTTGTCCAGTCATTCCAGACAAAGCTATCGGCTGTCCAGCCATAATTCGATCTCCTTGTTTTACCAGACTTCCCTTATG
>CAYOIL010000126.1:0-11163 GCA_964403985.1 uncultured Saprospiraceae bacterium | reverse complement strand
GACTTAGGATTAATCATTTATGATTTCAATTAAGAAATTATCACCCCTACTCCCAAACTTTCCAAATCACTATAAAACGTTGGATAACTCTTGCTTACAACCATCGCTTTCTCTATCTCCACATCCATAACTGCCGCTAAACAAGCGAAACTCATTGCCATGCGGTGGTCTCTGTATGTATGAAAAAAAGGAACATTTTCACTAGTAGCTTTTCCTTCTTGTAAATACATCTCATCAATAGCTTTCTTAGAAAATTTAGAAGGTAAAAGGCTAAGAAAAACCTGAACTTTTTGAAGTTCATTCTGCAAGGCTAGAATCCTATCTGTCTCTTTTACTTTCAATGTCTGTAATCCTGTAAATAAGCCGTTTATACCATGACCTGCTAAACAAACAGCTATGGATTGCGCAAGATCAGGCTGTAAAATAAAATTATACTCATAATTTCCTGTCCTTTCTTCCGTATGTTCCAATTCCCATACACCTTCTTCCCATCTCGCATCTACTCCCAAGGTTTTCATCATATTCACTACTTCACTGTCTCCCTGAATCGATTCTTTTTTAAGTCCTTTTAAACCTATTCGCGAACCAGGAACTAATGAAACCAAAGTGAAATAATAACTCGCTGCAGACCAATCTGCTTCCACGACATAGTCCTTTCCTTTATATTCCTGGGATCCTATAGAAATAACATCATCTTCCCACGAATAGGTAATCCCAAATTCTTGCATCAATTTTAAAGTCATCTCCAAATATGGTCTAGAAACCAAATTTCCCACCAACTTTAGCTCTATTCCATATGGCAAATAAGGTGCAATTAACAAAAGTGAAGAGATAAACTGACTACTTATTGTTGCATCAATTTCAAGTGGCTCCTCGAGTTTTCGCCAATTCGCTTTTCCTATTTTTAATGGTGGATATCCTTCTTTTTCTGTATACTGTATTGATGCTCCTAAATGCCTTAAAGCGTCTACTAAAGGTCCTATTGGACGCTCTTTCATTCGTTCACTTCCTGTTAATAATTGAGTCCCTTCTTTCAAACATAAAAAAGAAGTTAAAAACCTATAACTCGTTCCTGCATGATGCACATCATATGTTTCTCCTTCTTCTTGTAATACCTTTTGAAGGAGCACTGTGTCATCTGCTCCAGCTAGTTTACTTATCTCAAATGATTCCTCACATAAGGATTGAATAATTAGTAAACGGTTCGAGATACTTTTGGATCCATCCAATTGAATTGTACCTAGAAGTGGTTTATCTATCTTGTTTATTTTCGCTTTCATTGTCTATTATACATCACTAATGAATTGAAACATATCTATGTCTTAATTTCTACCTACGATTTACCATTTTCTTTTTCCTTCTCCATCTTTTGCTCACGTTCCAGTTTCTTACGTTCCGATTCTGCATCATATGCTAAAATAATCTGCTTCACTAATCGGTGTCTAACAACGTCTTCTGCTGATAAATTTACTCTACCTATTCCTTCTATGTTTCGAAGTAAATCTAATGCTGTGATTAAGCCCGACCGTTGATTTCGCGGTAAATCAATTTGAGATAAGTCACCAGTAATAATACATTTTGCATTGGGCCCCAGCCTAGTTAAAAACATCTTGAGTTGAGATGAAGTCGTATTTTGAGCTTCATCCAAAATAACAAAGGCATTATCAAGTGTTCGCCCTCTCATGTACGCTAATGGCGCAACTTCAATAACGCGTGTTGACATAAAATAATCCAATTTCTCTTTTGGAAACATATCATCCAATGCATCATACAATGGGCGCAGATATGGATCGACTTTGTCTTTCAAGTCTCCAGGTAAAAAGCCTAAACTTTCTCCAGCTTCTACAGCAGGGCGTGTCAAAATAATCTTCTTTACTATTCTTTCCTTCAATGCTCTTGTCGCTAGAGCAACCGCAGTATAAGTTTTACCAGTTCCTGCAGGGCCTATTGCAAATACGATGTCGTTTTTAATAGCAACATCAACGAGCTTTTTCTGATTAACCGTTTTAGGTTTAATCGGCTTACCATTTCTGCCATATACTATTGCAGTATTATCGCTCCCATTACCCAATAATGTTTTATGTGGATTCCCCCCATTCAATATATCTTTGATTAATTGTGGGGTTAACTCTCCATTATTTTTTATCACTCGAATCATTGCTTCGATATCAGCCTTAGCCTTTTGGGTATACTTTTTTTCACCACTAAGTTTGATATTCATCCCTCTAGAAGTGATTTTTATATCAGGGTATGCAGCTTTGACTAGATTAAGCTTGGAATTATTTTCACCTTGCAGGTCAACTGGATCGACGTCGGTGATTGTTAAAATTATTTCACTCAAATTATGTATCTCCTTGATTTATAAGTTTTTTAAAATTATACTTTTTTTTAATATATTAGTCTGAAAGTTTGTCCAACTACAGAAAATATCATTTTTTTGTGTAGTTAAAACATAGTTGTAATCAAATTTAGTTTCCCTTTTGAATCTTTTGCTTACAATTTAAGTTATTAACAAAAATTTGATTTCTTCTCTTTGCACTATGCAAATGTGAATAAATCTATTGATTTTTCGTTCTTTCGATCGATATTTAAATACACTGATGTGTCAATAATTACGCTTACAAGTGACTTCGGAAGTACCGACTATTACTCGGCTATATTGAAAGCTTCTATAGCTGGGGCTACTGATAGCACTCGCATTATTGATATTTCTCATAATGTGAATCACTTCGATATCGTGCAAGCTGCATTTATCCTGAAAAATAGTTTTGCTTATTTCCCTCAACATACCTGTCATATAGGAGCAATAAATTTATATTATTCTTCTAGAAATGAAATGCTGTGTTTTAACAGGAACGGTCATTACTTCATCGGACCGAATAACGGACTATTTACGTTAATTTTTCCTGATCTTCAAGAAAGAGAGGTGTTTTCAATTCCCTATAGAAGTTTGTTGAAAATGGAGGCTTTTTCTGCCATTGCTTCTTTTTCAAGAGCCATTGAAAAGAAAATTCCAATGGATGAATTTGCTCAACATGGAACAACTCTTGCGAAAGGATTTACTGTTCAACCAGTTGTTTCTGAGAATAGCATTCGAGCGACTATTATCCATATTGACCATTATGAAAATGTCATTGTAAATGTGACAAAAGACTTGTTTAACAAGACTGGCAAAGGAAGAGAATATAGTATTTATTATAATCCTGGAAGTCCAGTTAATCATATTTCACAATCGTACAGTGATGTACCAGTAGGAGAGGTTTTGTGTATGTTTAATACCTCTGGATATCTCGAAATTGCAATTAACCTGGGGAAAGCAAGTAGTTTGTTGGCATTAAAGAAAGATGAAACAATTCATATAGATTTTTATAACTAATTCCTATGCTACACCGTATCGTTCGAATGGAATTTTCAACAGAAACGAAAGCTCTATTTATTGAAACTTTTTACAAGAAACAACCACTAATCGAAGCATTCGAAGGTTGTCAATCTGTGCAATTGATGGAAGACAACGAATCTGAAATGGTTCTATACACTAGCAGTATTTGGGATAAAAACGAAAGCTTACAAAAATATAGGAATTCAGCAATGTTTGCAGAGACATGGAAGTATGTAAAGCCAATGTTTACATGTAAAGCGCAAGCTTTTTCACTGACTAAATTTACTGGAGATGAATCAGCTTGATTGTCAAGATTATTCTATTTTATTTGGGTCAAGCCCAAAATGTTTGGCTGACTTTTTGGTAGGGAAATCCTATACGAATATTGGAATTTTAGTTGATGAGAATACAGCTCTCTATTGTCTTCCAAAATTGAAAGAGTGTTTAAACAACTACAATTATTTTGTGATAGAAATTTCTTCAGGAGAAGATTTTAAAAACCTTGAAACTTGTCAAGAGATTTTCGAGCATATGCTAGAAATGGGTGCAGATCGGCATTCTCTTTTGATTAATTTAGGAGGTGGAGTTATAGGAGATATGGGTGGTTTTTGTGCCTCAACTTATATGCGTGGAATTGATTTTGTACAGATTCCTACAACATTACTTTCACAAGTTGATAGTAGTGTAGGAGGGAAACTTGGAGTTGATTTTCAAATGGTCAAAAACATCATTGGTGTTTTTAATAACCCGCAGCTAGTCATTATTGACAATGAAATGCTACTCACTTTGGATAAAGAACAATTAAGAAGTGGTTTTGCTGAAGTAGTAAAACACGGACTTATTTCAGATGCATCGTTGTACGAAGATGTAAGCGGTCCTGATTTTGGGCTTGACCCAAAATATTTTAATAACGAATTGCTTTATCGGTCCATACTTGTAAAGAAAGATGTTGTAGAAAAAGATCCATATGAAAAAGGATTACGTAAAATCCTAAATTACGGGCATACGATAGGACATGCAGTGGAAACTGAAAGTTGGAATCTTGACGAACCATTGTTACATGGCGAGGCAATATTTGTAGGAATGATCTGTGAAAATTATATGGCTTACGCCAAAAATCTATTATCGGAAGATGTAATGAATGCTGTAAATCAAACACTTAAAACTTTGTTTTATCGAGCGGAAGTCGTAGAAAATGCTGATAAAATTATTGAGCATATGAGAAAAGATAAGAAGAATCAAAATAAGAAAATGTTTGCTGCGTTGATAAATGATATAGGTAGTTCAATTCCTGCTACTGAAATTTCTGAAGAAGAAGTATTAAATAGTTTATCATATTATAAAAATATTTAATATATGTCAAAGAAGACTTCAAAACCATCCAAAACCAAAACTTCATTTGTTAAGAAAATGATTCGTACAATGTGGCTTCTGTTTTTCGGAGGCATAGCTTTTGCAATTTTATTCTTTTTTACTTTAAGCTTTTCGGATTTACCTGATACAGTACAACTAGAGAATCCTACTTTCGAATATGCAACAAAGATTTATACAGCCGATAATGTTGAGCTAGGTAGATATTTTAGAAAAAATAGGGACTGGGTTTATCCAGAAGAATTAAATCCACATCTTGTAAATGCCCTTGTTGCAACAGAAGATGAACGCTTTTATAAACATAACGGGATCGACTATAAAGGCTCATTGCGTGCAGTTTTTTATCTTGGGAAAAAAGGAGGAGCATCTACTATCACACAACAACTTGCTAAGTTGCTGTTTCACGAAAGTGCTAAAAGTTTTTTCCCTCGTGTCCTTCAAAAATTTAAAGAGTGGATTATTGCTATTCGAATTGAAAAACGATATACAAAGGATGAAATTATAGCGATGTACTTGAATAAGTTTGACTTTCTCAATGATTCAAACGGTATAGGTGCTGCTTCAAATACCTATTTTGACAAAGATCAATCAAGATTAAAAGTTGAAGAAGCTGCTGTTTTAGTTGGTATGTTGAAAAATCCATATTACTATAACCCGATCAATTTTCCTGAAAGTTCTAGAATAAGAAGGGAAGTTGTATTGAAACAAATGGTTCGTAGTGATTTTATCAATACACAAGAATATGATGAACTTAGACAATTACCGATGGATATGTCTCAGTTTTCAAGACAAGAAGATAGTAAAGGTTTAGGAACCTATTTCAGAAGTGAATTAACGAAATGGATTCGAACGGTGCTGAATGAAGAAGAAAATAGAAAACCAGATGGATCTAAATACAATGTATATACTGACGGTCTAAAGATTTATACTACACTTGATAGTAAATATCAGCAATATGCTGAAGATGCTGTAAATGCTAATATTCAAGCTGTTCAAGAGCGATATTTTCGAGTTTGGGAAGGGAAAGATCCTTGGACGTATAAAGCTACGGATGAGCAAAAGAAAATACGAAAAGAATCCTTGAATAAATTGATCCGTCAAACGGATTTATATAAGAGTATTAAGGATAAATATATGTCTAAAACATTCGCTTCTATTGAAGCAAATATCCAAGATGCAAGGCTTCGAGATGTTGATGTTTTTCGTATGCTAAGACAGGAAAAAGATCAAACATATTTAAACAGTTTGCTGTCGAAAAACTATATTTCGAAGTCGCAGTTAAATACGTATCTAGCTATAATTAAGTCAGATGACTTCTCCTCTTTAAAATCTCAATGGATAAAGATGGAAAAGCAAATTAAAAGTGCTTTTTCTACTGAAAAGAGCATGAAGGTTTATGACTATAAAACAGGAGGCTATAAAACGGAAAGGATGACTCCTCTTGACAGTATCAAGTTTCATAGAATGCATATGCAAAGTGGAATGTTGGCTGTTGAGCCTTCTACAGGGTATGTAAAAGCCTGGGTTGGTGGTATTAATCACAATGTTTTTCAATACGATCACATCAGCAGTAATCGACAAGTAGGCTCTACTTTTAAACCCTTCGTTTATTCAACTGCAATCTTTATGAATGGAATTTCTCCTTGTTGGGAAGTGGATGATATACAATACAGTATTCCAGCTGGGGATCCGAATTTTGGTTTAATGAAAAAATGGGAGCCAGCGAATTCAGACAATAAGTTTTCAAGGCGTCCGCTTACATTGTATGAAGGATTAAAAAAGTCGAAAAATAGTGTTTCTGTTTATTTGATGAAAGAACTAGGTAATGTGGAACCTGTTCGAAACTTGGCAGAAAATATGGGTATACCCAAAGATAAAATACCTCCTTATCCTTCTATCGCTCTTGGTACACCAGAGTTATCTCTTTATGATATGACTTCTGCCTATGCAAGTTTCGCGAATAAAGGTTTATACAACAAGCCTGTATTTGTTACAAGAATAGAAGATAATGAAGGTCAAGTAATATATTCTGCTGTCCCTGAACAATCCAAAGCATTACCAGAAGATTACAACTATGTTATGGTTAGTATGCTTAAAAAAGCTGCAGAGTTTATAGCCCCCAAATTTACTGTTGAGGTAGGAGGTAAAACTGGTACAACAAATGACTATGTAGATGGTTGGTTTATGGGAATTACGCCCAATCTAGCGGTGGGAACTTGGGTAGGGGGAGAAGATCCTTGGATTCGATTTAGAACGCTAGCTAATGGACAAGGTGGTGTAATGGCGAGACCTGCTTTTATCAACTTTATCCAAAGTTTAGAAAATGATCCTTCTACAGGATTTGATGAAATGGCAAAATTCAGCGTTCCTGAAGAAATGGATGTTGAAATTAATTGTGAGGTATACAATACCATCAAGAAATCCTATGAAGAAGAAGACATAGATGAAGATCTCTTTGATGATATTGATGATGAATTTTAAAAAAAATCATTTTTTAAACCTCTGTGGTTATTGACTTTCAGCTGAATTGTTAAAATTATTTTAAATTTCATTAAACAAGTGTTTCAAATCTGTGTTTTTCAGTCATTAAAGTAATAGCATGACTTTAGAAGAAAAAAAATCGGAATTTATAGAAGCATGGGGTGTACTTGGTCCTAAATGGGGGATAAGTAAGACTATGGCATATATACATGCTTTACTTTTAGTTGCTGAAAAACCAATGTGTGCTTCAGAGATTAAGTGTCGACTAGAAGTTTCCAATGGGAATGTAAATATGAATCTTCGCTGTTTAAGTGAATGGGGCTTAATTTACGGTATTTCAAAAGAAGGTGATAGAAAAGAATATTTTGTTGCTGAAAAAGATATGTGGAAAGCTTTCACTTGCATCGTTAAAAAGCGAAAAGAAAGTGAATTGATGCCTTTGCTTTCTATTTTAGAAAAGCTTCACAACGAGCCTACAACTGATAAAGATTTAGCGCCTTTCGAAGCAGAAAGTTTCGATAAAACAATGACGGAATTGTCCATCTTTGCAAAAAAGGCAGATGGTATGTTAGATAAATTTATTTCTGCTGAAAATTCATGGTTGTTGAAAGGATATAGAATGATGATTCGATAATTCTGTCTGCACTTTCGTTTAAAAACGACACTATTCTATTATAGTTTTCAAATCATATTTTTCTATTAATTTATCAAGAGTATCTTTTTTCTTAGCCTCTTGTGTATTTCTATACAAAAAGTCATATCGATCAATAACTACTTTTTTTCTCCAATTATCAATTTGGTTTCTTTTTAGAAAAACGGCCATTTCTTTTATAATACTTTCTTTAATAATTTCATCTTCTGATTTTAATAATTCCAGATGATCATGAATAGCATAAGTGAAATCTGTTTTATCTAAATAAGTCGATTCCTCCCATAAAAACTCAGTATAATTTATGTCATAATTATTACTAATTGTACTACTAATCTCCGATATAAAATTTGGATTATGTTTTTCTTGCTGTGTTGCTAAGAAAAGCTCAAAGTCTTCTCGAGAATGTTCATAAAGTAATTGCATAATTGGGGTAATAATACTCATAGATTGTTGATTTTCCATTAAGTATTTTAAAGTAGATATATCAATTAAATCAGGATTTTTGAGATATTCTTTAAGCAATGCTTTAGTTAAAGAAACATGATTTGAGTTTCTTATGCTTGATTTTAAAAGTGAAGAATTTTGTTCTGTGAAATTTATTCGATACAAAGCTATCAACTTATTTATATAATGAGTTTCGCTTCTTAATATCTCTTCATAAAAGTTAGTGGAAACCACGAAATTTCGAAGAATGTCAAGAGCCTCTCTTTTATCATACTGATCCCCTTCTTTATATTCGATCATGTATTGTAAGGAATCTCGATTTTCAAGATATTCTCCAATAAATACATGATGCGGGTCGAAGTTTATCCATTTTATATCTTTTGGGTTTAAACCCAAAACCAAAAAATTTGTCTCTCTATCTTTCGTGTAAAACTTTTTATTCAATACTGTCCCATCATTCAAATAGATATTCCATTCCAAAGGCATTTCAAATATAGGTCTCGATGTGGCCGGGTTTTGAATTTGTTTAACAGTAATTTTAAATGTGTCATTTCTAGAATAATAGATTTCCATATCTGGGTGTCCAGCATCTAAAAACCATTGATCAAAGAATGGGTTTAAGTCAATGCCTGTGACCTTTTCATAAGCCAATCGGAGTTCATCTATTTCTACTGTTGTATTAGCATTATCCACTAAATATTGATTCATTCCTGCAAAAAACGCCTCATCTCCTATTAAATGTCTTAGATAATGAAGGGTCAATCCTCCTTTGTTATAGCTGTGTGCATCAAACATTAATTCTTTGTTGTCATAGCCATAATCGATCAATGGGTGAACTCCTCGAGATCTTGTTTGTAAGATATATTGTGACCATTCTGCCATCCGTTTATTATGGGCTTCATCCTTTCCATATTTATGATCTATCCATAAGTATTCACTATAATTTGCAAATCCTTCATTCAAAGTAAGATTAGCCCATGACTCACAAGTCACGTAATCTCCAAACCAATGATGAAACATCTCATGCGCCACTATATCGTCATTATGGTTGTCTATCAATTCTTCATCTGTTTTCTGTACAAAATCCCCAAATGTTACAGCTGTAGTATTTTCCATAGCACCAGCAACAAAATCCTCTACTATAATCTGCGCATACTTTGGCCAAGGATACATGACACCAGTTAACTCTGAGAAATAACTCAACATTTCTGGAGTATGATTGAAAATGTTTTTTGCATAAGCTTCATATTCAGGATATACATAGTATTGTAATGGAACATTTTTCCATTTATCTTGAGTAATTGAATAATCACCTATTGCAATCATTGTGAGATAAGGAGCGTGTTCTTTCTCCATTATCCAATGATCTTGTCTTTTGTTATCAGGCAGTTTTTTGGACTCAACTAGTAATCCATTGGAAAGAGTTTTCAAGGTGTCATTGACAGTTATAAAAATAGAGTGAGTGTATCTTTCATTGGGTTTATCTCTTGTGGGAAACCAGCAAGAGTTATACTCTGTTTCTCCTTGTGTCCATATTTGATATGGTTTATTGGGGTAGTCATTATTGGGTTCTATGAAATATAATCCTTGATCATTGGACCTGTAGCGAGCATTGGGAATATGACCTAAA
Source organism: uncultured Saprospiraceae bacterium (assembly GCA_964403985.1). GTDB lineage: Bacteria > Bacteroidota > Bacteroidia > Chitinophagales > Saprospiraceae > JAHDFB01. Next base: position 1,206 of record CAYOIL010000126.1, on the reverse strand, counting down.
GTCGGTTTTGCTGTATAATCTATTATCAAATTAAATTCTTGTGTTCTATTAAATTCTTGTCCTAGATTTACGATTAATTTTCTACCATCGTATTCAAAAGTACAGGGAGAATTAAATAGTTTAACACTATGAATATCCATTTGAACTGCATCGAGTTCTATTTTGTCAAGTGGATAAAAATAGGGTGAAATAAAAAGTGTCGCATTTCCTTTTACAGTTTCTGTTTCCCATGAAGGTTCAACCGAAAGCACCATATGAATTAGGTCGTAGGTTTTGGTAGCCTCTTGATTGTATTTGTCTATTGTAAATACTTCTTGGGATTTCCGAGGTGCTGTCACCGTTAAGGTATCCAAAATTGTTTCTTCATAATCAATTGTTGCTGTAGGGATGTTTTGGCTAGTTAAACAACTATTCAAAAGAAGAATTAAAAAAGCAGATGCAAAGTAAAATTTGGACATTTAATTGTATTAGTTTGTAAAAGCAATATTACGTCTTTTCTTACAGAATTATAAAGGGTAAAGTAAGACTTGCATGAACTAATAATTATTGTAATTTTGCTCGAATAAAAAAAATTCACTTACTTAAAATCAAATATACAAAATGAAGGAAACGATGATTTATTTAGTGCCAGTCTTCGGTGTGTTGGCATTGTTATATACTTTTTGGAAATCAGCTTGGGTAAGCAAGCAAGAAGTAGGAACTGAAAAAATGGCGAGGATCGCTAAAAATATTGCTGATGGAGCGATGTCATTTCTAAAGGCAGAATATAAAGTACTTTCTATATTCGTTATTGCTGTTACTGTTCTTATGGTATTTAGTGGAATGAATGAAGGATCTTCACCATTGGTAGGATTATCATTTGTTTTAGGAGCAATATGTTCGGCATTAGCTGGATTTATTGGAATGAAAGTAGCTACAAAAGCAAATGTTAGAACTACAAATGCAGCTAGAACTGGATTAGGAAAAGCGTTAGAAGTTGCTTTTGCTGGTGGTGCAGTTATGGGAATGGGAGTTGTAGGACTTGGAGTTTTAGGACTTGGAGTTCTATTTATGTTGTATTCTCAGATGTATGGAATGTCTGACGTTAATGAAGTAACAAGAGTAATTACTATACTTACAGGATTCTCATTTGGAGCATCATCAATTGCATTATTTGCGAGAGTAGGTGGTGGTATTTATACAAAAGCTGCCGATGTAGGAGCTGAT